>QIGA01000130.1 GCA_003229915.1 Chloroflexota bacterium | reverse complement strand
TGAGCATGCGTCGAAGAAGGACACGATGAATAAAATAGGATACCTTCTGAATACCACAGAGGGTTTCGAGGGAGAGCCGGGCTTCTTCTACAACTACATCCTGGCAGAAAACGGGCTCTTTATCCGGGCACAGAGCCCTTTGCTTGGCGCCACGGTGCCCATCGCCCGCGTGTCCATACGAGGCCTGGCCCCGCTGGGAACATCGCTGGAGCTGCCCTATGGCAAAATACCGTTGCATATCCACGCTTGCGGTATCAGTCTTTGCCGCTGCCCCCTTGCGGGAGCACTATCTGGCAGTCGTTTGGGATAGAGGATACCGGCTAAGGAAGCCACCACAGGAAGCCAGTGAATGTGGTGTTAGCTATGAGAGACTGCCACACACAGTTCTCGACATTCATAGCCATAGCTTGATGACAGCCTTCTTCAGCGGGACAGACAACCGCGATGAGCAGGGGCTTCGTCTCTACATGGTTATAGGAGAGATGGGCACACTGTTCCCCGAGGTTCGGCTGCGGGTAGGCGTCTACGGCTACTTTGCCCCGCTGAAGCTGGAAAAGGTATTCGGTGTATAAACTGAACAATGGATTCGCCAGAGTCCCATTCACAGTAGCCGTGGTAGGCTGTGGTGGGACCGGGGGCTTCCTTGCAGAGGGGCTCTGCCGGATCCTGCCGCCGCATGCGACGCTGTTCCTGGTGGATCATGACCGCGTTGAAGAACAAAATCTGAGACGCCAGAACTTCACTCCGCAGGATGTAGGACTCTTCAAGAGCGAGGCGCTAGCGCATAACCTTGCCAGAAAGAGCGGCCAGCGGGTGGCCTACTCCACCATCCCCGCGGCCATGACTGACTTCAAGTGGACTAGCCTGGTGCTGGGGTGCGTAGACAACGGCCTCGCTCGCAGGGATATAGCTGAACAAGTTAACCACCACTGGTGGGTGGATGCCGGCAATGGGGATAACTACGGGCAGATACTGATCGGCAATCAGTCGGAGTGGCTGCTAGAGTCTTTTGACCAGGAGGACAACACCTGCCTGGCGCTGCCGCTGCCCACCATCCAGATGCCGACTCTGCTCGCCCAGGCGCCAAGAACGAGGAGCTGTGCGGAGGCGGTTGCGACCGGCGACCAGGGCCCAACCATAAATCAGGTCATGGCTGCCGTCATGCTCGAGGTCGTGCGCAGGCTTATCGAGGGAACTTGTCCCTGGATGCAGCTCTACCTGGATATGGAAATCGGGTCGCTCGTTCCTGTTCTGGCAACGCCGGAGGCCGTGGAGGGAGTGACTGGGATAAAGAAGCGAAGGCTTGTTAGTTCAAAGAAAGGAGGTGCACCATGAGCCCTGAGATCAAAGTGGTCATCTCCCTCAAGGATAGCAGGGGGGCTATCGGGATCCAAGCACCCGGCTGCGACCCCATTCTCACTATCTTCGAGGGAGACCTGAAGGCGGCGCTCAAGAAGGTGCCCGCGCTGGTGCAGCAGGCCCAGGGGAAGTGGGCTGAGAATGCCCGGTACCCGAAGGCTGACCTGCCAAAACCGCCGCCACCTGAATCGCGCCAGGCACAGACTACGCAAGGTCGGCGAGCGACGCAGACTCAAGCCCCGCAGCGAACGATGTTCTAATCACAAACTGCAGGGGCGAACTGCTCTTGCGTGTCCCAGTTCAAGCGAACTCAGGCTCAGGGTTGGCCACCCTGAGCCTGTCAAATTAGGCCAGAAAGGAGGTGAGAAAAATGGCAAGACGAAAAAAGAAAGCGGAGGAGGGTACTCACGAAGTCGAGGAAACAGTCTCTGAAACTGAGATCCCGGAGCCTGTTTCCACCGATGAGGAGGACATAGAGGCTGAGGGCCCGATAGAGGAAATTGCCATTGAGGAACCGGCCGCCATGGAAGTCCAAGTGAGAAGGCTCCGGGAAACGATGGCGCTTCTCCAGCCCATTGTCCCCAAGAAGCCCGCCATCAAGGCGCTGTCAAACATCCTCCTCAAGGATGGCCAGGTTATAGCCACTAATCTGGAGACAGCAGCCATGGTGGCTCTCCCTGAGGTTGACGGGCAGTGCCTGCTTCCTTTCTACTCAGTGCTCGATTTGGTCAAATACATACCTGGCAACGATATGTTGACCATTGAGCGGAGCGGTAGGGAGCTGAACCTGTCCTGGCCTGAGGGAAAAGCCTCTTACGAGGCAGAGAATACCAGTGAGTACCCACTGTGGTCTGAGCCCGAGCTGAAGGTAGAGGAGAATGTGGATGGAGATACGCTGATTCCAGTGCTGCTCTCGATGATAGGGTACTGCGCTACTGAAACGGATCGCGCGGTGCTTACCGGAGTGAGCGTCTTCCTCGGCGATAGTATAGAGATTGCTTCTGGCGATGGCTTCAGGATGGCCCACCAAGCCCTCCCCATAGCCATCCCGCCAGGAGATGATCTCAATACTGTCATCATCCCCGTGAACTCTATCAGAGTGCTCAATCACCTGTGGACCAAGGGCCCGCGCACAACCCAGGATGTTGATTCCCTCGTCGAGCTAGTTTCCTCAAGGGGGAAGCTGCAATTGGGGTTTGGCGATAATGGGCTCATGGCGAGGTTCGGGTCGATTCGCATGGTTTCCCGACTCATAAGCGGGACTCCACCGAACTTCGTGCAACTCATACCACCGAAGCCTCCCCTTGAAGTCCAGCTCTACGCCCCCGACTTGGAGAGAGCGGCGCGGCGCGTCCGTAAGGTAGCTAAAGATGGCAAGGGCATAGTGCGCCTTGTGTGGGAAGATGGGTCCATGAAGGTATCCGCCAAGGCCGAGGGGGAGGGCGAGGTTCAGGCAACCATACCAGTGGTGATCCAGGGTGAGCCCGGTAAGGTCGGCTTGGACATAAAGTACCTTCTCGAGTACCTCAAAGGCAAAACGGGGTTGGTGACCATGGGAATCACTAGTGAGACCTCGCCCATTGTCTTCCACTACAGAGCATCCCCGCTGGTACTGATCATGCCCATGATGATCGAGCAGTAGCAGGGGGTGGGTCGACCCTGAGATTGTCTGGCGGGGCGGCGAAATAAAGGGGCAGGAGAATCCCCGGACAGGGGTAGCACTCATCACCCTCATCGCCGCCTCGCCCCCCGTGCCTGGAAAGGGAGATGATGAAACGAGAGGATATCAGACTGAAAACCGAGGAAGAGAAGAAGGCTGTCTACGATCAGCTCCACCAGCAATATCTTCAGGGTAACGTGCCGACGGTCAAGCAGCATAGTAGTGGGTTCCCTGCGGTGACTATAGACTGCGAGAGTCTTCACTACTTGACCGACTGCCTGAGCCTGGAAGAGTGGTGGGCGCTGAAAAAGAAGGACGGCGAAGATCACTAAATAGAAAGGTGGTGGAAACATGGGCGGAGTAATATTGCATCCCGCGAAGTTTGCCCTTGGGCAGCTGGTTTTTACCAGCGGCGTAAACAATGAATCCCAAAATGACCCTGCCTTTACGGGCTTCGTCTGGGGGAGCCTCAATCGCCACGCTCAAGGAGACTGGGGAGAGCTCGATAGCGAGGATAAGCGGGCAAATGACCACGCGTTAAAATCCGGCGAGGACAGGCTCTTTAGTGCCTACGAGAAAGACGGGCTGCCCAAGATCTGGATCATCACCGAATGGAACCGCAGTTCCACCTGCGCACTATTCCCTTCTGAATACTAGGAGGTGAGCAGACATGACCACTTGTCTCTGTGGTGAAACCATGTCTTTTCTCATGAATAACAAGAGGCGCATTATCTGGGAGTGCCCGAACTGCGGTCGACTGCTGCTGCGGCCAAGCGACGACGACGACTGGCAGCGATGGTATTACCCAGAGGCCGTCCTACTAGAAGGCTGGGATAAACCAAAGGAAGAGAGATGAATAATAGGAGGTGAGGTCTTGTC
>QIGA01000030.1 GCA_003229915.1 Chloroflexota bacterium | reverse complement strand
TTTCCTCCTTTTTCGCTTTCACCAGCTTTATTCCGGATACGTGCCAGATTCCAACGTCCAGGGTTGGAGGCTACTACTGTTTGTTGAGCCCCAGCCCCTCTATAGCCGCATCCTTCAGGACGAACTTCTGTATCTTGCCTGTCGCCAGTATAAATTGGCATTCTGCGACATGTCAACATTCACTGTTCCTCCCGAAATCAGCGATTACAACACTAGTCAGTAGCCATATTTCAGTGTCATTGCTTGGGCGTTCCGCGGAACGCCCCTACACCTCCCCCTACCCCCAGATTTACTTTGCTATCCCATAGCATCGCAGGGTGGGTGAAATGAAATGGAACCCACCACCCCCAATGCGCAACTGAGCGGTGGGTTTCGCCGCGCTGCACCCACCCTGCTCCTCTCCCTATGTAGCGTTGTGACTCCTGTCACGACGGAGATCGTTGCCATAGGAATAGCAACGCTACCCTTTTGGGACAGCCTGCTGATGAGTTCAAGCCGATCTGATTGACAGTTAGTCAGGAATATCCTAGAATACCCTCGTTTTTGGGTGTTTTCTTTTAGGGTTCAAGCGAGAAAGGCCCAAAACATCCCCAGCAAATCTCAAGGCGAGAGGCAGCCTATGGCCAGTCATAATAGGAGAGACTCGAAACAAAGGAGGAAAGTAGATGTTTGACGAGAAAACTTTGGAGCAGTGCCGAAAGCTGATGGAGCAATACGAGCAGGCTGTCGCTGAGCGGTATCAGGGCAGGGATTTCTCCTCGACTACAGGCTCATCGGGGATACCAATAAAGGCAGCATACACCCCACTCGACATACAAGACCTCGACTTCGAAAAGGATATCGGCGTGCCAGGCACTTATCCCTATATGAGAAGCAATTATCCCCTACACTATCAATTCCAGCCCTGGATAAATCAACCGGTACATGGCTATGGATTGCCAGAGCACACCCGAGAGCGAATGGACAAACTGGCCGAGGCTGGGATGGAGGGTTACTTCGGTGGCCGAGCCTACAACATAGTATGTGATGTGCCCACCCACTTCGGAGTTGATCCAGACGATCCCGACGCCCAAGGGTATATAGGCAAAGATGGAGTAAGTTGTGTCACTGACGAGGATTTTGACCGCATGCTCCATGGCATAGACCTCACGAAGACCAACATTGTGCTCATAAACGGTGATACCCTCCCCTATCTGGCTCACTATATTGCCTATGCGGAGTCTCAGGGACTAACACCAGACCAGCTTCGCGGCAACACCATGAACTGGCAATTCGGAGCCTGGTATGCCCCAAACCACCTCTGGGAAACTGAGGGCGGCCTGAAACTAGCCACTGATCTCATATATTTCTGCAGCAAGGGGATGCCCAAATGGAATCATACGAACATTCAGGGGCACGGCATGTCGGAAACAGGTGCCGACGCTGTCCACCAGATGAGCTATGCCATAGCAACAGCCAGGGCAATTGCCGACTCGTGCGTCGCCGCGGGACTGGACCCCGATTCATTCATGCCCGGGATAGGATTTCAGATAGCCCAGTGCAATGACTTCTTCGAGTATATTTGTATGTTCCGAGCGTGGAGAAAGCTTTGGGCCAGCACCGCCCAGGAGAGATACGGTTGCAAACGGGCATCATCCATGCAGTTGAGGACGCACACACACACCTCCTGCTTTGAGTTGACCAAGCAGCAACCGCTGGTGAACGTAATTCGCAGCGCCTTCCATGCGCTGGGGGCCGCGCTCTCCGGCACGACGGCGATGGAAGTCCCGGCATATGACGAGCCAATTGGCATTCCCACCGAGGAATCGGCGATTCTGGCACTCAGGATACAACAAGTCATACGCCATGAGACAGGTATACCCAAGGTGAGCGACCCCCTTGCGGGTTCCTACTATGTGGAGTGGCTTACACACAAGATGGAAGAGGAAGCAAGAGGGGTTTTGAAGGAAATAGACGATGCTGGCGGTTTCGTGAAGGCACACAAAAGTGGCATGTTGATGAGCACCATGCGCAAGCACGCCAGTGGCTGGCGGCAGGCTGTCGATAGAGGGGAGGAGGTAGTCGTAGGCTGGAACAAATACGTCGTGCCCGAAAAGGAGGAGATCAGGCCGTTCCGTGCCGATCCCGACGTGGCCAGGATCGCCATAGAACGCATCAAGGAATACAAAGCCAGGCGTGACCAGGCGAAGACAGATACGGCTCTCAACGCACTGGTAGCGGCGGCGGAGCGGTTGGACAGGGGCGAGTACGGTCACGTGATGCCGGCCTGTGTCGAAGCTGCTAAGGCCAAGGCGACCGCTGGCGAGATATCAAAGACCCTGAGAAAGGTCTTCAAGTGGGGGCCGCAATACAGCGTGTCACTGCCGCATTAGGAGAACGTCCGCGGCGGGACGGATGTCCCCGCGAGTAACCAACTCAAGGTAGGAGGTACAGAGAATTGAAATCTAATGGCAAAGCCAAAGTCCTTCTGGTTAAGCACTGGATGGAGTGCCATGACCGAGGCGTAAAGAGCGTCGCGTCGATTCTACGGGATGCGGGCTTCGAAGTTGTCTATATTGTGTATATGAGTCCAGAAGAGATAGTGGCCACAGCCGTTGAGGAGGATGTGGATGTGATAGGGATGAGCTTCTCAACGGGAGCCTATGATGCTCACGTACCACAGGTGATGAGGTTGTTGAAAGAACGGGGCTTGGAAGACGTAATGGTGCTGGTAGGAGGCCTGATACCGGACGAGGACATTGATTGGCTGAAGAAACAAGGGGTCAAGGGGGTATTCGGCGCCGGGGCAGATACAAATCAGTTGATCGAGATGGTAAGCACAGCAGGCCGCTAATAGTTGTGCGTCGTCTTACTGCCCGAATCATGATGTATAACTGCAATAGACGAGCCTGTTGCACAAACCCCCCGCCTGAAGCTGGAGTGGTGCTCGCGTTAGCTTCAAATAACCAGCTTGTGCAACAGCCTCTAATCATATGCGAATAGAGGAAAGGGCGGTATTTTTTTATCAACCTGCCCAGTCTTCGCAAAGCGCCTCGGCTTGTTCCAGTACCGTTAGGGTGGCCTTTTCTTGCTTGTCCGGTGGATAACCGTATTTGCGCAGAATGCGCTTTACGAGCACTCGAAGATGCGCCCTCACATTCTCGCGTATGGTCCAGTCGATGGTAACGTTTCCTCTTACAGCAGCCACCAGTTCCCGAGCGATTGTGCGCAATGTATCGTCTCCCAGTACTTGAACGGCACTATCGTTTGTCTCTAATGCATCGTAGAAGGCCAGCTCGTCTTCATTGAGTCCCAACTCCTCTCCGCGCTCGCCGGCCTGACGCAACTCCTTGGCTATGGCAATCAATTCTTCGATCACCTGGGCCGCCTCGATGGCTCGATTCTGGTACTTCCGGATAGCATCCTCCAGCATCTCAGCAAAAGAACGCGCCTGGACGACGTTTTTTCGACTCCGGGTCTTAATTTCCCCTTGCAGTAATTTGTGGAGCAGATCAACGGCCAGATTCTTCTGTGGCATGTCCCGTACTTCGGCCAGGAACTCGTCGGATAGAATCGATATGTCGGGCTTCTTGAGACCCGCTGCTGCGAAGATGTCAATCACTTCGTCTGCTGAGACCGCCCTGGAAACGATCTGGCGTATGGCGAAATCGAGCT
>QIGA01000043.1 GCA_003229915.1 Chloroflexota bacterium | reverse complement strand
GATACCATTTATTAGACCCCGTATGCGGTGCCCACTAACGAACCATAAAATTATAGAGTAGCCTGTGGCATCCAAGACTTGGCAAAAGTAACAGGCAGGTCGGCGATTCGCCGACCTGCCTGTTCGCGAACTTCTTTGTCAGCCTACTCACACTTCGGCAATGACTCTCTGTATTCCTTGAAGTACTCGTCTTCGGTCTTGCCTGTAATCTTCTCGAAGTGTTTATCTGGTTTGATGCCGACAATGGTCTCAGCGATCCCCTTCTTAGCTTCGAAGTCGGCTCGCCTCTGGATCATCATCTTCTGTGCCTGAGGAGACCCGGCGCCGTGAAGCGCTTCGGGCAGCCCCGCCCCTACCGCCATATTCTCGATAAGTCTTACGATATGCATTCTATCTCTGGTTGAGGAGCCTGCCTTGCCCCCAAAGTACTTATCGATATACTTTCCGATCTCAGGGTTCCTATAGTCTTTCTCGGAGGGCAAAGTTATTATCAGGCCGCCGGCGATATCCTGAGCCAGGCGCATCCACTCGTAGGTTAAGCGTGTTATGTTAAGTTTGACCACATTTGCCAGAAGCGGATTTATAGTGTAGGCTCCCGATTTTGTCTGACTGCCCTGATAGGAGCAGGCGAGCGAACACGACCAGCATGTCTCCGCCATGCTGACCATCTCGGCCATTAGATCCCTGATATAGGGTGTTTTCTCAATCCCATTGTTCTCTGCTATCCAGTAAGCTGCGCCTGTGACTACATCGGCGAGGCCGACCTTGCAGCCTCCATAGTTGCTTCTGTGGAAACCAGCGAAGGTCTCTACCAATTGCCCAGTGAAATCGTGCTCGCCGCACAGGAAGACCCGCTCCCAGGGTACGAAAACATCATCGAAGATTATCAAACACTCACCGCCAACTATGCCATACTTGGCATTGCCAGCGTCGATCTCACCATCAAGTCTCCTGGTATCGTTTGTCTGTCTGCCAAATATCAGGGTGACACCCTCGGTATCTACCGGGATGGCGAAGCAGACAGCGTAATCCTTGTCATCCTCCCCCATACTCCTTGTGGGCATGGCCAATATCTCGTGAGCATTCACTGTCCCTGTTATGTGCGCTTTAGCACCCCTCACCACTATGCCGTCCTCTCTCCTCTCGACCACATGCACATACATGTCAGGGTCTTCCTGCTGATGGGGTCTCAGACTCCTGTCCCCTTTTGGATCGGACATCGCTCCGGCCAGCATCAAGTCGTTGTCCTGCACATATTTCAGGTATTTCTTGAATCTCTCGTGGTAATCTGTCCCATGTTTCTGGTCAATATCGTAGGTCGTGATGTAGACGGCATTCAGGCCATCGAGCCCTACGCACCTCTGAAAGCATGTGCCCGTCTTCTGCCCTAACAGCCGCATCATCTTTATCTTGTTGACCAGGTCATCGATGCTGTGTTGAACATGTGAGAACCGGTTGATCTTTTCCCCTGTCAAATTGGACGTAGCGGTCATCTCCTGCTCGAACTCGGGGTCATTAGCCAGCTCGTATGTCATGGCCGCTGCGTTCAAGTGCGGCTGGAACATGGGAAAATCGACCACATTCTCCACTCGCTCACCGAAGGCATACACCTTAGGCTTTAGCTTCCTGAGGCTTTCTATGTACTCTTTCCCCGATTTAATCGCCATTTGCACTTCCCTACCTTTCCCGCTTGGGCTACTCAAGTCCCTCGATTTCGATTCAACCTATCTCTGGCTACTCATTGGTGTACTCATAGAATCCCTTTCCGGTCTTCCTTCCTAGATGGCCGGCTCGCACCATCTGTCTCAGTAACGGCGCTGGCCGATACTTAGGATCGCCATACTCCTCATACAAGTGCTCCATCACATGAAGGAGAGTATCCAGCCCAACGAAGTCAGCCAACTGCAGAGGCCCCATAGGATGGTTCATGCCGAGCCTCATGGCGAGGTCGATATCCTCGGCGCTGGCTATGCCCTCCGCAAAAGCACATATGGCCTCATTCTGCAGCGTGGCGGCAAAGCGACTCGTAGCGAAACCAGGCGTGTCATTGACCACTATCGATGTTTTGCCCATCTTAGTAGCGAGATCACGTATGACGTTGATTGTCTCGTCGCTGGTGTTATAGCCCCGAACAATCTCCACAAGCTGCATCAGGGGGACTGGATTGAAGAAATGCATACCGATGAACCGGTCCGTCCTTCCGGTAGAGGACGCCATCTCAGTAATGCTCAGTCCCGAGGTATTCGAGGCGAAGATGGCACGACCGTGACACTCCTTATCTATAGTCTTGAACGTATCTATCTTCAGAGTCATGATCTCAGGAATTGCCTCGATCACTACGTCGACGTCCTTCACGGCAGCAATCAAATCCGTCGTGCATTTGATTCGGGCTACGGTGGCGTCGGCATCAGCCTGCGTTATCTTCTCCTTCTTAACCATTCGTCCCAGACTGGTCTTGATAGAGTTCATCCCGTTTTCAATGAACTTGTCCTCGACATCCCGCATTGTCACTGCTAGCCCGGATTGGGCCGCCACCTGCGCAATGCCGTTGCCCATGATGCCTGCACCAAGAATACCTATCCTGGTTACCTCCATTTGGGAAAACCCTCCTTAGTTATGTATGCGCCTGTTTGGGAATGCTAAGTAGCTAGCCAGCCACCATCGATGAATATGGTCTGGCCTGTTATATAGTTCGATTCATCAGAGGCTAAGAATATTGCCGCGCCTACGATCTCTTCCGGCTTAGCGAATCTCTTCAGGGGATTCTTTGATTTGAGATCACTGTATATCGCCTCATTAGCTCTGAGGCCCGCCGTGAAATCCGTCTCAACGAAGGATGGCCCAATGCCATTGACGAGGATGTTGTGCTGCGCCCATTCAGCGGCCAGCACTTTGGTCAACATCACTATGCCCGCTTTGCTGGCGCAGTAAGCCACCAATTTGGGTAATGCGACTTCCCCACCTACCGATGTCATGTTGATGACCTTGCCACTCTTCTGCTTGATCATTACCCGCCCCACAGCCTGGGAGCAAAGAAACGTGCCCGTGAGGTTAGTGGCGATAATCTGGTCCCAGACATCCTTGCTCGTGTCCTCTGCACGTTTCCATACCGGGCTGATCCCGGAATTGTTCACCAATATGTCGATTCTGCCAAACTGATTCACGACTTGGTCGACCAGGCTATCTATACTATCGGCGCTCGTTACGTCCAGTCTTATCGCCAGTGCTTCGCGTCCTTGGGAGGTCAGATCATCAGCAATGCTCTTCGCTAGCTCTTCTCTACGTCCACAAACAACCACAGTAGCGCCTTCATCGCTGTAGCCCACTGCAATAGCTTTGCCGATACCGCTGGTTGAGCCAGTTACTATGGCGACTTTGTTTTGCAGCCTCATTCGTTGGAAAACCTCCATGTTTGGGATAGATAGGTGTACATCATTGGCTAAAACACCCCCGTTCAGGGCTCTGAGGTTATGCTGGCTCGGGGCTATTGAAATCCTGCTGGGATACAGCCTTTTCCGGTGAGCCTAAGTGTATAATAGAGAGAACCTTTAACCTCGTTTTTGGCCTCACCTTCTGAATGCTTGCTGCTTGTTTGATTATAACAAAGGGGCAACAGAGGAGCAACTATAGAGGCTGCCAAGCAGATTTCTGCCGCCGGTTGCGATG
>QIGA01000145.1 GCA_003229915.1 Chloroflexota bacterium | reverse complement strand
CATGGAACGCCCTAACGCCCGTGAGATTGCTTCGCTGCGCTCGCAATGACACCCAAAATTCTGGCTTTTAAAGCCAATCGCTATTTCGGGGAAGTAGTGAGAGCTTGACAAAGGCTGGTCGGCTACCTAAAGTGTTCGTTAACCGAGCTCTCCTAGCGGGGTGATATATGGTAGACAATCTGAAGCTAATCAAAACGGTCATAGATCAGCATAAGGCCATCAGGGAACACATAAGTCGTGTGGGGGACTCAGTGACCGATCGGGAAGCCTTGGCCACTTTGGAGAAGGCTCGTACCGACTGGACTCCTGGCCGATTTGAGGCTCTGTCTGAGAAGCGGAGTGGATTGCAACAGGCGATGAGCTTTCTTGACGATGGTCTCAAGAAGCACTTCGCGTTTGAGGAGAAGGCTCTGCCACGGCTGCTGGGTGACCTGCTGATGCGCGCGCTCGAACTGCAACATCGGGAAATAAGAAGAGAAATCGATGAAGCCAAATCAATAGTGGCCGATAACCAGATGGAAGGCTTGAGCCGCGAGGAACTACTGGCCAGGGAATCGCGCATACAGCAGCGAATAGGCGTAATCCTCCAACTGGTCGAAGAACACACTACCAAAGAGGAATTGGTTCTGGAGATGATTCAGAAAGCTCTGGAGGAGAAAGCGTGAAAGGCGAAAGCGCACATCTTTCTAGTGTATTGTCCCGCAGATAGCAGTGCATATGATTTTGAGTTCCGCTCATGCTGAGCCTGTCGAAGCATGAGCCCTTTGTTCCCCTTCGACAAGCTCAGGGAGAGCGGGTCACTGATATCTGCATACATCAGGGTATGTGTAGAGAAGCGTTAGAGACAGTACACTAGTCCGGTCTAGTAACAAGTACCCATCCTTGTCCCATTCTGATGCGCTTCAATATGCCGATCCCGGAACATTCGCTCTTCTGGTTATGCCGGTTCTGTTCTTTCCGCTGCTACTGAACAATCTCTGCGGCTGGTTTGCAGTGGTTATTCACGCCTGTTTAGGATCGCTTCGTGGATTATCCATCGCACTCGAGGTGAGCTTTCAGTGTTCGGTGATATCAAAGAAGACAAGACTGCCTACGTGAGAGCAGTATTCACCGCCATAGCGGATCGCTATGACCTCATCAATAGTTTGCTGACCCTCGGCCGCGATGGAGCATGGAGACGGTTTGCTGCATCCAAATGCAGAATCAGCCCTGGCGAGTTGGCTCTCGATGTTGCCACCGGTACCGGTGAACTCGCGCGACACCTTTCCCGACGGAATCATGGCAGCCCGATAGTCGGCATAGATTTCTGCTCTGGGATGCTGCTCAAGGCCAGAGCTAAGTTTGTCTCCTCATCGAGTGACAACGCAATTGAGTTAGTTCTCGGTGACGTGCTGCAATTGCCTTTTCCTGACAACACCTTCGACTGCGTTACAATCGGCTTTGGCCTCAGGAATTTCGCTGACATCGATACCGCCTTTTATGAGATAGCCCGCGTTGTAAAACCGAGAGGCAGAGTTGTCTCATTGGAGCTCACTCGGCCTTCGTCCTCGCCTGTCAGAGAGTTACACAAGTTTGTTCTATCTCGCATAGTATCATGTATAGGCGGGCTTATATCTGGCAGCAAAGAAGCCTATGCTTACCTGCCCGATTCGATTAGGGGGTTTCCCTCCCCCGAGAGGGTTAAGGAAATCATGGAGAATGCTGGCCTACACGAGGTGGAAATCCGCCGGCTCACCCTGGGCGCGGCTACTGTTCACGTAGCAACCAAGGGGGACTAGCTGCTAATAGAAGAAACAGACCGTCTTGCCTCATGCTTAGCTATTAGAGAGCCTCGATGTTGCCTTGTCGCTTCTGACCAAGGACACAACATGAATGAGGCCGTTTACCCCCGTTGGCTGTTCCCACCCTCACACCCGCAGGTGCTTTACCCCCGAACAATGGCAGGCAGGTTGTCCAAAAAGGGTAACGTTGCCATAGGAATGGCAACGTTACGTTTGCCGAAGGGCTCACCATGATTAGTCGGTAGGCAATAGCCCAATGATGGTCTGACCTCAAAGTCTTATTCACGGATTATAGTGTTCAGCTAATGGTTGACTTGTCATGTATCTGATGCCAGAATGGTTGCCGGGCACTTTGGATATTGGTCGGAGAGCAAGATATTGAGTTCTGATATGACCATCGATTACGATGTCAAAATGCTCCACTTCGTAAGCGGCACATTTGACCCACAACTATATCGTTAGCGGGGACGCGGCTTGAGTAGGCAAGAATTGAGCAAGTCAGGCAGCAAGGTTAAGCACTGGGATCAGGTCGCGGAAGGATGGTTCCGAAAGAGTCCTGCGAACTATCTCATAGACGAACATAGTAGGAATACTCATCTTGCCCTAGTGGAGCGATGGGGTGATTTGGCGAACAGTGGGAGGATTCTAAAGACCGATCTTTTCAATGTAGCTTTTGGCCCAGCGCCTTTTTTGTTCGATCTGGCCGGGGGAAGTAGCGATGTAATCGGTATAGATATCTCCAGTGAGATAGTGGGTGTGGCGAAAAGGCGAGCCAGGTACCAGGGCATCGACGCTGGTACATATCTTTGTTGCGATGTCAGGCATATTCCCCTCCAGGAAAATTCCATCGACCTCGTCATCTCCGACTCCACTCTGGATCATTTCCCATGCGAGACAGATATTGTCGATGCTCTGGAGGAGCTAAGACGGGTTCTCCGGGTTGGCGGCACCCTCATTCTCACTATCGACAACAAAGGTAATCTGACCTACCCCCCGTACCTGCTTGTCCGTCTGTGGATGCGGTTCGGGCTCGCCCCGTATTTCATTGGCAAAACCCTCTCCCCCACCACGCTGTGGCGCGTCCTGGAGGAAATCGGGTTCGCTGTAGAGGAAAGCACGGCCATTTTCCATTGCCCTCATCCTGACGCACTGGTGAGATGGCTGGAGCGTTTTCTGCGCAAGTTGAGCAGGGGCAAGTTTGATAATGCCATCCTGAGAAGCCTGGCTGTCCTTGATAAGCTGGAGAGCAAAAGAACCAAGTACCTAACAGGACGCTATATCGCGGTGAAAGCTGTAAAGCGTGAAGCGGGATAGCAGCGTGGGGCAGGGCCACGAGATTCGCCCTGGTCTCCATCGATGGAAAGTGGTGGCAAGGTGATAGATTTGCTGAGTGAATCGCTCAAAAGGGCGAAATATGTGTTTCACACTGAGGGTTTAGCCCCTCTACTCGCGCGCGGCTTTGACTTAACGAGACGTCGGTTCTTCATGTATATACGCTGCTACCTCTACGAACACACGCTTGAAGAAAGAAATGAGGCCGACTTTATGCCCAGGATTCAGGATTTTACCTTCAGGATAATCTTTAACAATGCGGAGGCTGACGAGCTGGCGGTAACTATGGGTTATGACTTCCGCCGACGTTTTGTCACTGCCAGGAGGAGTCTGGACAAGGGAGCAATAGCCTTTGGCATTTTCGTCAATGGAGAGATTGCTAATATGGGGTGGGTGGCGTTGACTGAGGGAGCCAGAAAGAGTATGCGCCAGTTGCCTTATGAAGTGGATTTCTCGAACGGCGAAGCCTGCACGGGGGGCATGTGGACAAGTCCGAAGTATCGCAGGTTGGGGCTCGCCACGTATATGCGTCTTCAAAGATGCCAGTTTCTCA
>QIGA01000166.1 GCA_003229915.1 Chloroflexota bacterium | reverse complement strand
GCTTTCTGTCGACAAGGAAGTAAACAAGGACGTGCGCCAGCAACTCTTGGCTATCCCCGACGTTTACACTGTCAAGGTGGTAAAACTTTAGAGGGCGCTCCTAGCCCTCTTGAGGCCTAGATAACTAGGATAAAAGCTTTCGCCAGGAGCCAGCCCAGGCCGATGCAAATGGGGAAGGTTATCACCCAGGCTACCATCATATTACGTGCTACTCCCCATCTTACCGCTGAGAGACGTTTGGTCGCGCCTACTCCCATGATTGAGCCGCTGATGCTCTGAGTGGTGCTTACCGGAATGCCCAGATTGGAGGCAGCTTCAATTACCGCTGCCGCCGAAACTTCAGCAGCGGAGCCCTGGACAGGGCGTAGAGTGGTGATTCTGGTGCCAACTGTTCGAATCACTCGCCATCCGCCCAGGAGAATACCTAAAGCTACAGAGGCTGCTGAAGCGAATATCACCCAGAGCGGAATGTCGAACTGTTCATTGCCGTAATAGATCATCAGCCCCAGGGCTATGATACCTATTGGCATCTGTCCGTCATTCTTGCCATGGGCGTAGGCAACGAAGGCAACCGCGGCGACCTGCACCTTGCTGAAGATGTTGTTTACCCTGTCTGGAGGGCTACGCCGAAACAGCCACATGATCCCGATCATAATACCGGAGCCACCGACAAAGCCCAGGAGGGGGGCGAAGGCTACCGCCAGTAGCACCTTGGTCAAAGTCCCCCAGATGATGACATCGGTACCTGCGGCGGCTAGCCCTGCGCCCAGCATCCCCGCAACCAAGGAGTGGGATACGCTCAGGGGCATCCCGTAGTAGGTGGCGGCAAGAACCCATATTATTGCCGCTGCAACCCCGGCGATCACAGTGCCCAGGGTAAGGGCTTCGGGCATAACGATCCCTTTGCCGATTGTCTTGGCAACATAGGCACCGAGTAGCGCACCACTTAAGGTGCCCGCAAGGTTGAAGAAAGACGCCATAATGACGGCGTTGCGCGGGGAGATAACACGGCTGCCAATGGCGGTTGCGATGGCGTTAGCAGCGTCATTGAGACCGTTGGAGAGGCCGAAGCCAAGGGCAGCAATGATGATAATAACGAGAAGGACTAGAGAATCATCCATGCTTGAGGACCACGCCCTCGAGGACATTTGCTACGTCTTCGGCCTTGTCAACGGCGTTTTCCAGGTGCTCGTAGATCTCACGCCACTTGATGACATCGGCGAGTGACATATTTTCAAATAGCTCTGCCAAGGCGAATCGCACTATCGAATCAGCTTCATTCTCCAATCGGTTGATCTCAACGCAGTGCTGCAGTATCTGCTTCATCGCGGAGCGCTTGCGAAGGAGCGGCACTGCTTTGACCAGCTCGTCGGTCACGCCCACAAGGATATTTGCCAGTTGGCGCGCCCTCATGGTGGGTTGGTCGATGAGGTAAAGAAGCATGGCGTTGGCAGCATCCTCCATGAAATCCAGCACATCATCCAACCCCTGCGCGAGGAGGGCAATGTCCTCACGGTCGAGAGGCGTCACAAAGGTGCTGTGGAGCTGTTCCATGATCTGGTGCGTTATATAGTCACCCTGATGCTCAAGCTCAGTGAGACGCTCCACCTTTTGAGGCACGCTTGTATAATCGTGGAAGAGGGTATGTAGCTCTGCGGCAGCCGTCGCCACATTGTCTGCGCCCTTCTCAAAGAGGTCGAAGAACTTCGGTTCCCTTGGTATTAGCGAGAATCTAGGCAAGGTGCACCCCTCAAGATTGATGAGAATGTAGCAGAAAAGTGCTCGGAAACGGGAGGTGGTGGTGTGGAGATGAAAAGGGTAGCTGCGCAAAAAGCGGTGTTAGGAGTCTTTATAGCTTTAGGCAATATCTGCCTGCCTTAATGCCACGATGGTGGCTTCCCCCCACAAGAATACTAGAGTAGAGCCAGCCAATTGTCAAGGTTATCTGGCAGAGGTTTTTTCTTTCCAGAAATCTGCCTGGCATAGCTTCGGGGGCGCTCTTCCAATTTTGCTCCAAATGGCTTACACTACCCGAAAATCACTCCAGTTTGGGTGGGGGGGAGTAGATATGACGCAGCTACTGCGAAGCACAAACCTGGCTACGAAGTTTCAAATCCTGGTCGAGGTAGCCGCAAACCAGCCTGATATTCAGCAGAAGGACATCGCCGAAAGGCTCGACCTCAGCCCTCAGGCTGTCTCAGACTATGTGAGGGAGCTGGTGAGAGAAGGCTGGCTTGTCTCTGAGGGAAGATCGAAATACAAGATCACGAGAGAGGGCGTGGATTGGATGCTGAAAGGGCTTAGGGAGTGGCAAAACTACTACGAGGCTGTGCAGAAGACCATAGCAAGCGTGTCGGTCTCTGCCGCAGTGGCGGATTGCGATATATCCGAAGGCCAGGAGGTAGGGCTGTTGATGCGGGATGGCCTGCTGTTTGCCACTGGTGATCCGAAGGCTGAGGCCAGAGGGGTGGCCGTTTCCAGTGTCAAGAAGGGAGAAGACGTGGGGGTCTCAAACATAGACGGGATAGTGAAGCTTGAGGTGGGGAAGGTAGCCGTTTTGAGGCTGCCCGGTATTCAGAGAGGCGGATCGAGGCAGACGAACTTCAGCAGGTTGAAGAAAGTGATCGAAGGCAAGCAGCTAGTCGGAGCCATCGGCATAGAGGCCTTGATTGCGCTGAGGAAGGTGGGCGTAGAGCCCACCTGTCTGTATGGGGTGAGGGAGGCGGTTGTGGAGGCAGCGCGAAGCGGCATATCTCCAGCGGTGGTTTGCGTGGATGATGACACCTCAGCTCTCCTGGGAATGCTGGAGGAAAAAGGCATAGAATACGAGGTTCTGGATGGACGGAAGACTTAACGTGGGCGGGAACATCTATTAACTGCGACCATCCTGGCGATACCTGAATCGGCGCGCGGGAGGCAAGGGCAAAGCCGCCAGCGCCGATTTTATGTATGTAACTATTGCTTATATTGGTTATTTGCCTATTACGGGTTTTGCTATTATTCTACTTCTATCTGTAGTTCGCCATAGAAATGAATCTAACATGCTTTTGGACGATTCTTGCATTCGCGATCTTCGTCAATTACAATCTGTTCACTTGTGGGGAACATGCATATGAAGACAAGTCAGATGGCCGATAAAATATTAATTGCACTTGTCAGGGTATACGAAAGGAGTCAAGCTATTCTTACTGAGCCAGGATTTGGTTTAGATATATGGGATTTAGCAGAAGAAGCATCAATAATTGACAAGTATGAAGCTGCTAATAGAAGAAAATACTTTCTTTCGGGTAGTGGTTTTTTTTCTGGTGGTATGGAAAACTTTCCGGGTATTACAGCGTCGTTGAGGAAGAGAGGTTGGATTGAGACTCATGAATTTGGAGGATATGGAAAGGACAGTGTTGCTTTGTACCCTACACTCGAGGGTATAGATCATGCACACTGGTTGATGAGGCCGTGGTATAAGAAGATTGCGGGATACTTAAGTAAATATTTAATACAGATAACAGTATCGGTTATTACAGCAGCAGTTACTACTTTGGTTACTTACTTCATCCTTGAGTGGATTCGCTGATTTGAATGCGGGTCGGCTATCTGTTGTACACACAGAAGGCAATAGGTTTGAGTATACTCCTAAATTCCTGAATGGGTATTGACATCCCCGGAAAGCTGGATT
>QIGA01000058.1 GCA_003229915.1 Chloroflexota bacterium | reverse complement strand
CACTAGAGGCGGTGCACTATGCGCGGAACTGGTTTGGTGATGGTGAAAAAGCGAGCTTCTTGTGCGGCGATGGCGTCAAGCTACCTTTCCGTGACAATTCTTTTGATATCGTTGTTTCCTTTGAGACACTGGAGCATATTAGGGCTTACGGAAAGTTCTTGGCTGAGTGTAAGAGGGTGTTGAAGGGCGGCGGTATCTTCATTTGCTCAACTCCCAATAGAAAGATTTTCTCGCCCAACCTGGGAAAGCCTTTGAATCCGTTTCATATGAAGGAATTCTGGCCGGAGGAATTCCATCGCTTGCTATCGAGGTGCTTTTGGGATATTAGCTTCTACGGACAATGTGACGTAATGCTGGCTGATAATTCGGTTGAGCGTGACCACGGGGTGCGTGAATTTAGAGATGATGAACATGTTTCATCAGCATACATAGTTGCTGTCGCTAGGAAGCGAGCTAAGGGTCGTCCGCGATGTCAATACCCAAAATCTCAATCATCCTCGTAAACTGGAATAACGTCGGCGATAGCGTGGAATGCCTGGAGTCTCTCAGGCAATGTACTTATCCCAATTATGAAGTTACGGTGGTGGATAATGGTTCAGATGGAGAAGATGTCAGGCTTCTGAGGGAGAGGTTCGGCCACGACGTAAGATTGATTGAGAATGAGAGAAACCTTGGGTTCGCCAAGGGCTGTAACATAGGGATGAGGGATGCTCTGGATAGAGGCGCGGATTATGTCGTGCTGTTGAACAATGATACGGTGGTTACCCCCGACTTTCTTGAGGAGATGATTACCGTTGCTCTAAGAGACGAGAAGCTTGGGATCGCCGGCGGCAAGATCCGGTGCTACGAATTCCCTGAGGTTATATGGTTTGGTGGCGGCATCATAGATTATCGAACCGGAAGCACTCCAATCAGGGGGAGTGGAGAGGTTGACCGGGGTCAGTACGATGAGATTGGAGAAGTTGATTGGATTTGTTCCTGCTTCATGTTGATCTCCCGGGATGTTTTGCAAAGCGTGGGAATGTTTGACGAAAGGTTCTTCTTTGGATGGGAAGATGTCGACCTTTGTGTCAGGGCTGCCAGAAATGGGTACAAAGTGCTCTACGTGCCGGGGTCTAGAATCTGGCACAAGGGATGGGGAGTTAACAAGAAACAGAGGCTCAAGGGGCTACCCTTGTATTATGCTACGAGGGGCCGCTTCATATTCATAGACAAGCACTTTGGCAAGCGGCAATTTGTTAGCTCTTGGCTGAATTTCGTGATTAGGTTTCCCAAGTTTGCCTGGGATTACTCGCGCATCACGGAGCAGTGGAAGGCCCCCATATATATCACATGGGCGATCCTTGGTTATTTGAGGATGAAATACATAAGCAGAGCAAGGCTGCTATAGCCTTGCTCTGTCCGCCAAATCGAAGTGAGTGACTTGTCTTGACGTGATGTGCCTACTCGATTGCCTCGGCGACTATCTCGGCCAGGTCCATGGCCTTGAGAGACGACTCTGCCTCCAGCGCTGTGATAGCGTCTTCGAACATTTGGATGCAGAAGGGACAGGCTGAAGCCAGCACCTCGGCATTTGTTCTCAGAGCCTCCTCGGAACGCATTTGATTGATTCGCCTGCCGATCTGCTCTTCCATCCACATCCTGCCACCACCAGCGCCACAGCAGAAACCCTTGCTCAGTATATGCTCCATTTCCAAGGGGCTTTTCCCAGTTACGTGATGGAGAATCTGTCGCGGTGCCTGATATATGTCATTGTACCGGCCGAGGTAGCACGAATCGTGATAGGTGATTTTCTTGTCAATGGTCCTGGAGAGGCTCAATTTGCCCTGTTTGAGCAGTTCGGCGATGAACTCGGTGTGGTGCCAAACCTCGAAACGGCCATCGAGCTGCGGATATTCGTTCTTTATCGTATTGAAGCAGTGAGGACAAGCGGTGAAGATTTTTTTAACTCCGTAGCGGTTAAAGGTTTCGATATTCTGCTGCGCAACCATCTGGAAAACATATTCGTTGCCAATCCTGCGAGCGGGTTCTCCACAGCAGGTCTCTTCCGTCCCCAAGATGCCGAAGTTTACGCCTGCTGCCTGCAGCACCTTGGTTACGGCTTTAACGATCTTCAAGTTCCTCTCCTCAAGCGCCGCGGTGCAACCCACCCAGAAGAGGTAGTCAACGTTACTGTCCTCCGACAATTGCTTGATACTGAGCCCTTCCGTCCAGTCTGTCCTCGACGACATAGTGCCTCGCCAGGGATGCCCCCTCTGCTCTATGCTTCTTAGAGCCCCCATTGCAGTCTCGGGGAATCGGGTTTGTTCGAGCACTAGGTTGCGCCGCATTTCTATTATCTTATTGATGGGTTCGATGTAAACCGGACACTGTTCGTGGCAGGCACGGCAGGTGGTACATGCCCAGATATCGTCCTCCAGTATGATGTCTCCGATCATCTGGAGGCTGTTGTCGCTCGGGTTATCCCCGCTTTCGCCTCTCAGTAGAATGGGGCCTCTTTCAGTCATGAACGTCTTTAGGTCCTGGATCACTTTCTTAGGAGACAGAGGCTTGCCACTAAGGTAGGCAGGGCAATTGTCCTGGCAACGACCGCACCGTGTGCAGGAATCCAGCTCGAGCAGGTCTTTAAAAGTGAAGTCCTTGATATCAGCGGCGCCAAATACTTCAGCTTCCTCCAGCTCAATTGATCTGAGCGCCCCCTTGGGCATGCCTGATCTGAAGAACGCGTTGACGGGAGCCACGATGATATGCGTCAGCTTGGGGAAATCAACAGCTATATAGACAATCCCCCCAACTATGAATAAAGAGTGGAACCACCACAGTCCCTGATACCAACCCAGCAGGTGGCTTCCGCCCTCGAAGGCCCTGGCGAAGCCGAAGCCCAAGAAGGACCATTGAGCCCATTCCCATATCCTGTCAGGCGAAGATACGGCTGGCTCGATAAGAGTGTAGTTGTCCGTCGTGACTACGATGCGAAGTCCCTCTAATATGAAGCCGCTGAAGACGATGATGAGGATGAGAGCCAGGGCGATACCATCAGCGGGGATGTTGTCTAATCTGTCGGGTTTCTGGATATATCTCCTGATGGCGATCATGATTACACCAAGGATGAGCATCGCGCCGCCGAGGTCTGCGAGGAAGGAGATGGCCAAATAAGTGTTACCATGCAGGAATTCGACAATATAGTAACTGATTACATCCATAACGGTTCCGAGTAGGAGAAATAACGAGCCATAGAAAAGCAGGACATGGATTATGCCGGAATAGGGGTGGCGCAGGATTTTCCTGTGGATAAAGCCATCAATTGTGGCAGCGTAAACGAAGGCCTTCGTTTTCTTGCCGAGATCGCTGAAGGTATTGTCTCTCTGCCCCAGCTTCCAGAGACGAGATCGGCGGTAAAAACTGTAGATAAGGAAGGTTGAAGCAAGAATGGCCAGTAGGTCGATTACCCAGCCGTTCGCTATCTGGAACATTACTTGACGGAATGCAACGTCGTGCATAGTTCCTCCTGCAGAAGTCGGGAAAAATTCTACCACAAAGTCTTAGCTGTGCCAAGCCTGCGAATGTAGTGAGGCGCTTGCGCAACGCAAGAAATCCGTGGGCGTGGCGTTCAACTCGGCTACGAGAATGCGAGCAGGGTTTGCCCAGCCAGCTTTGGCCCCCTTTTGCGGTACCTGATTT
>QIGA01000181.1 GCA_003229915.1 Chloroflexota bacterium | reverse complement strand
TGAGCCCTTCGGCTCCGCTCAGGACAGGCGAGATGATAGCGATGAAGATGTTCACCAAGTGGTCGGTGGTGGGAATTGCTATAATTCTTCTCTTTACCGTAGAGGGAGTAGCTGGCTGTGACACATGTACGATTTATGGTCGATATGTGAATCCTGACTTGCCGGAGGCGTTTATAAAAATCGAGAGCGATGGAACCTGCATTGGTTGGGGATTTATGGCAGGACGCTGGAAGGTCAGTGATGGTGAGCTGCGAATTACCTCCACATGTGGCCTATTCACATATGCGATACAAGAAAACAAACTGATAGATGAGAATGGTGACGTCTGGGTAAAAGAGGACATGTAGCAAACATCCTCATCTGCTCCCACCAGGCCCAGAGAGCTCCCACAGGCGTGATCTAGCAAGAAGCGTTGATTCCTTGACCATCCGACAGCCTGCCCAAAAGAACTGCCCTCGCCCAAGATTAGAACGATAGGGTGACGGCAACACAGTGAAACCTATCACCAATTCCAACCCCACCAATTCAACTTCCCTTTGTCTCGCACGTTCGAAATCGGTGAGTTCCAAGGTCTCATCGCCCATTTTGTTTCTCTTGAGACATGTCCCGTGGGATGTTATAGTATGCTTTGGTAGCCCCGCACCGCTGGATAATGAGAACAGGCTGTAATATTAATCGGTTGACTTCTTAGTTGGCCCTTGGTTGATTTTCTTGACATAACTAACCGCTTCCAAACCTGGGGGAGTGTCGGAACTGGCAGACGAGCATGACTTAGGATCATGTGCCTTCGGGCGTGGGGGTTCGAATCCCCCCTTCCCCACTGAAGCTGAAGTCTCTGGCATCCCTCCTTTTTGTTTCACCAAATTAGGCGGGCTCTCTTTCTTCATGGCTAACGCTACAGAACACCATTGGTGAAACCAGGTTGCCGATGAGGGGTAGTGTCCGGTGCTGTGGGGTCGAATGGCCGCTAATTGTAAGAGGTGGGAAGACACGGGTCAGCCGGTCGTCATCTCTTGGTCGCTATAACGATTCTCTTTGTGGCTGGCTCGCCTCTTTCGCGCTGAGGGACATATGACTTGGAAGACGGCTTCAATCCGTCAGAAACCTTCTCGACTTCGGGTAGGTCGCCAAGCATATCAAGGAGTGGGATGCGAGTGCGCAGGAAGACTTTGACTCTGATGCCTGCACGTGATGAGCCCTGCATATCCAGAACCTTAATCTGAGGATTCCTTGTGAGGTGCTTGTGTATCTCAAGCACTCGCCCAGAATCCAGTGGAGGAGGGAAGTCCAGTAGGACTGCGCCATGGTAGAGGGCTGGACTTTCTGCTTCGCTTCCTTCACTTTGACCAGTGAGTGGAGTTGTTCTGCCTTCAGCGCCCGGAGAGCTTGAAAGCAACAAATCGCAAAGTTTGTCAAATTTGTCTTTTAGCTGCTCTTCTTCCAGTTTCTGACTCCTCTGCGGTATTCTCTCAGCCTCTCGCTTGATACGCTCTGCCTCCATCGCAGCGGTCTTTATCGCCGCTTCTGTAATCCTTTGTCCTTCCTCCCGAGCTGTCGCCATTCTTACTTCAGCCGCATATTCAGCCTTTTGTTTGACTTCGGCGCTGAGATTCGTGGCCTCCTCTGCAGCGAGGCTTTTGATGGACTCCGCTTTCGCCTCTGCTTCTGCCAGGATTTCCTGGGCTTTACGTTGGGCTGCTTCCATCTGTTGTTTGGCCTCGGCGACGATGTTAGTGGCTTCCGCTGAGGCAGGGCTTTTGATCTCCCTAGCCTTTGCTTCCGCTGCATCGAGGATGCCTTTAGCTTGCTGTTCAGCAAATAAGACTTTTTCTTGGACGCTCTTGCTTGCTTTTTGCTCGGCTTCCGCGACTATACTCGCTGCTTGCGCCGTAGTCAGCTCCTCGCCTAGGGCGATAATTCTTTCTGCCTGCGCCTTGGCCTCCTCTTCTGCCTTTATCAGCATATCTTGAGCCAGTTGCTCCGCTGCTGCCATTCTGTCGAGGGCGCTCCTCTCAGCTTCGGCGATGATTCTTTCTGCTTCTGCTTTTCCGTTCTCCTCTGCTTGGATTACAATTGCTCTAACCTTCTCGTTTGCTGCTTCCGCTGCTTCTCTCTTGATACTTTCCGCTTGCTGGGTAGCCTGGATTACGGCCTTTTCTGCAAGCTTCTTAAGAGAATCCACATGTTCGAGTTTGTCAGAGAGGGCATTGTTCTGGTCAATGAGGCGGCTGATGAAAGAGAACACCTCGGCTTCATTCAGGCCGTTCTTGACAATGCTGAATTGCCGCCCCCAAATCTCCTTCACCTTACCATTCTTTGTAGCCATGTTCGTTACATCCTTCAGAATTTGACCGGTGTTCCAGAGAGTATTTGGTCAGTATAGCACTGGTCGGTGATGAATCCCTCCGCTCTTAGTTGTCCGCTGGGGCTATCTAGCACCGCTGTGGGAATCAGGTTAGACTCGATTCGCAGCGGCGCTATGAATTCCCGGCCTCCTGTGTTTGGTCTACGCAGTGCCATGGGAATCCAATACCGAGAAGACCTCGCGATAAATTGCGTCAAATTTCGTCCGTATCTCACTTTCTGCCAGTTTCTTGCTTCTCGCAACAAACTGTTCAGCCTCTTGTCTGATGGCCTGCGCTTCACACTGTGCCTGCTCCTTTATTCCCCTTGCCATCTCTTCTGCTGCTTTGATGATATCCCGAGCCTGTTGTTCTGTCGTTGAGAGCTTTTCTTGAATGGTTGCCTCTGCATCAGCGATAATTCTCTCTGCTTGCGCCTTAGCCTTCGCTTCTGCAGCGGCGAAGATTATCGTCGCTTGTGCGTTGGCTTCCTCTTCAGTCTGTATGATAATCGCCTGAGCTTGCTCGCTTGCTTCGTCCTGCGCCTGTATCTTTATCCGATCCGCCTCTTTGTCCGCTTCGATCACGGTGCTCTCACTGAGCATCACGAGGGAATCGAGGTGTTCCAGTTTCTCTGCATATTCGTTGTTTTGATTGATAAGTCTGCCGATAAAAGAGAATACCTCACGTTCATCCAGCCCGTTTTTGATTATGGTAAACTGCCGCCCCCAGATTTCGCGGGCCTTACCATTCTTGCTTCTCATGGTGTTTCCGTTCCTTTGTTGCTTGAACATGTTCAAGTCTATCTTATCTCCCAGGCTTTCCCCTGCCTACTGTTGCAGCCTCGCCAGTACCACTATCCTGTCGCCAGCGGGAAGAAGCCCAGCGGTACTAATGGCGCCAGCTACATCAACAATTGTCTGTGGTTTATCCTGATTCCTCTGCCCCTTCGGTGATAGTAATGGCCTGAGATGGGAACAGACAGGCGTGAATCTGCGGTTATGTTAGGTGATTGTACGTTAGACGATATTAACGCACTTGTCAAAGGATTGTACTGGGCAAATCCTAACTTTTCCTACCGTTTTTCTGAACACTCGGCAGAGTAACGATGAACTATGTCGGTGGCGGTGCGGTGTCTTCTGTGTGCGGTGGAACTTTGGCGCTTGCAGCCGGGATGAATCAACCTTGGAGTAACGTATTGCTCTCGGTATCGATCGCTGGTTGTGAGGTCATGTAGGTGGCAACCCTCTTCCCTAGGTGGTCAATGAAGCGATCTATGCAGTGTTCAACATTTCATCTGCGAGCTAGTACCAGCGCTGGCCTTAGTGTGAGGTAGTACTACCTGCCGCAG
>QIGA01000080.1 GCA_003229915.1 Chloroflexota bacterium | reverse complement strand
CTATAGCTGATCCCTGGGACGGTATTGCAGGGCCTCAGCGAGATGATTGGCAGCGATAATCTCGGCATCAGCAAGGTCAGCGATGGTGCGAGCCAGCTTCAATATACGGTGGAAGGCACGCGCCGAAAGGTGCAGTTGATTCATGGCCGCCTGCAGCAGGCTTTGCGCAGAGGGCTCCACCTGGCAATACGCACGCACCTCTAAGGGGGTCATGTCAGCATTGCAAACAAGCCTGGTTTCCTCAAGGCGCTGCCTCTGGATCGAGCGCGCACTCTCAACTCGCTGCCTCACCGTCTCTGAGCCCTCGCCCATCCCATCGTCAGCGAGTTTTTCGTATTCGACGCGGGGAACCTCAACGAAGATATCAATGCGGTCAAGCAGCGGCCCGCTTATTCGCTTCTGGTATCGAGAGACCATCGTCGAGGAACAGGTGCATTCCTTGACCGGATCACCGAAATACCCGCACGGACACGGGTTCATCGCAGCCACCAGCATAAAGTTGGCGGGAAAGGTGATCCTCCCCTGGGCGCGACTTATTGTAACCACCTTGTCCTCCAATGGTTGGCGCAGAACCTCGAGGTCGGCATGTCCGAACTCGGGCAGTTCGTCCAGAAAGAGGATACCACGATGACTGAGGCTTATCTCGCCAGGTTGTGGCCAGCGACCACCACCCACCAGTCCGGCATGGGATATGGTATAGTGTGGCGCCCGAAACGGACGCTGTCTGATAAGCGGCATATCCTGGGGAAGAAGCCCGCTCACACTGTAGACCTTGGTCACCTCCAGGGCTTCTTCGATGGCCATCTGGGGCAAGATGGAAGGCAGCGCTCGCGCCAGCAGCGTCTTGCCACTCCCCGGAGGCCCGCTCATAATCAGGTTATGCCCGCCAGCGGCAGCTACCTCCAACGCGCGCTTCACGTGCTCCTGACCTTTGATGAGAGCAAGATCGGCAGTCGGCCATGGGGCTTCCCCCACATCGCCCCCGGTTCCATCCGCGACATGGTTAGGAATAATCGCATCACCACGGAGATGACCGACCAGTTCGGACAGGGAGGCCACGGGAACAATGTCAACACCCCGCACCAGGGAAGCCTCTCTGGCATCGGCGGCAGGGACGAAAACCGTGGAGATACCCTTCGCCCTGGCAAGGTCGACCATTGAGATGATACCTTGAGTATGCCGCAGGCCGCCATCCAGGGAGAGCTCGCCGAGGAAAAGCATCCCAGAGGTATCAGCCCAGACTTGCTCCGAACTGAGCAGTATGCCAACCGCGATGGGAAGGTCATAGGCAGGGCCAGCCTTCTTGAGGTCGGCGGGAGCGAGATTCACCGTCACCCGCTTCGTGGGAAACAGGTATCCCGAGTTCTTGATGGCAGCGCGAACCCTTTCTCTGGCCTCCTGCACCGCAGTATCGGGCAGCCCAACGATGGTCATCGAAGGCAGCCCGCTGGAAATATCGGCCTCTACCTCAACTTCCTGAGCGTCAAGCCCCACTACCGCAGCGGTTTTTACCTTCGCCAGCATACCCAGAGCCATACCTTTCGCCTATTTGCGCCTCATTATAGCAGTCAGGACACAGAGGTACAAACTGTCACACGTCCGCAAGGGGCGGTAGGGTGGGTGAAGTGATAACGAAACCCACCAATCCCAGATGCGCCCGATTGGAGTGAGTGGTGGGTTTCACTTCGTTACACCCACCCTACAGTTCTGTCATTCCTGCGGAAGCAGGAATCCCAACAGAAGTGGATGTGGATTCCCGCGTATGCGGGAGTGCCATGAGAGAAGGGCTCAGCCAGACACATCGAGGGTCTATTTTCGGAGCAATCACAAGTAGCGTTGCCACAGGAGTGGCAACGCATATTTCGCCGTGGCAGGAGCCACGACGCTACCGAGGATTCTAACAGGCGCTGGTATAAGACGGATTGGTGGGTTCCGCTTCGCCGTACCCACCCTACTTCCACCTGAAGACAATCGCAGTTTGGAGAGGGGCCAAGGGTTCTTACTCGCCTGTGGCCTCTTTATGTTATCATAGTGTACCAGACATCATCTTCAGGGATTGTCCCACACCTAGCAGAATGACCGTTATTGTCTGGGGGATTCCTGCCAAAGATATTAGTGCTGCGAAGCTGGAAAGGCAAAGGATAGAGTTAGAACGGACACCGACTATCCGGTGATAGCTGATTTCCCGCATATCAACATGTCCACCGTAAGGCGGCGAGGAGGCGCGACATGGGAAAGAGAACTGGAGAGAAAGCCAGTGACGGAGCTGAGCGCAAACGAACGCAGAAAGCATCGAGAGAGAGCGAGGAATTCTTCCGATCTCTGGTGGAGAACGCCCTGAATGCCACTGTGGTCGTGAACAGCGATGGCACCATAAGGTACGAAAGCCCGTCAATCGAGCGCGTTATGGGACACAGACCGGAAGATCGAATAGGAACGAATATCTTTGGGTCTGTTCACCCCGAAGACGTGGCTGAGGCCACCGATGCTTTTGCTCAACTGATGCAAAATCGAGGAGCCACCCTGCACAAAGAGATCCGCGCGCAGCACGAAGATGGCTCATGGCGTCATATTGAAGTCGTGGGCAGGAACCTTCTCGATGATCCTGTGGTAGAAGGTGTCATTGCCAGTCTCCGCGACATCACCGAGCGCAAGCAGATGGAGAAGGCACTGCAGGAATCAGAGATGAAATATTCGGCTTTGGTCGAGCAGGCAAGGGATGGGGTAGTTATCGTCCAGGACGGATTCGTTAAGTACGCCAACAAAGCTCTAACGGAGATCATGGGCTACCCAAATGAAGAACTGGTAGGTATGTATTTCCTGGATGTTCTACTACCTGAATATAAAGACCAAACCAGCAGCAGATACGAAACATATGTCGAAGGCGAAATCCCACCGTCTTACAATGAGCTCAAGATTCGGCGCAAGGATGGAGAGACAAAGGACATCGAGGCAAGTGGAACGGTTATTCAATACAACGGCAAACCCGCAGTTATGGGTATTGCTCGTGACATCACAGAGCGCAAGCAGGCTGAGGAGGCACTGGGCAAATATCGCGAGAGGCTTGAAGAGCTGGTCGAGGAACGCACCAAAAAGCTTACGGAAGCGAATGAAGAATTGAAGATCAGGCTAGCTGAGGGGCGGCAGGCCGAGCGAGCGCTGCGTCAAAGCGAGGAGAAATACAGAGATCTGGCAGACCTGCTGCCACAAATCGTCTTTGAAATCGACGAGAAGGGCAACTTCACATTCACCAACCGCAAGGGAGTGAAGGCTTTCGGTTATACTCAAGATGACATCAAGGCAGGTTTGAATGCCTTCCAAGCGCTGGTCCCTGAAGACCGAGATCGAGTCCGAGGGAACATGAGGAGGGTATTGAGTGGGGAGAAGTCAAGCGGCAACGAATACACTGCGTTGCGAAAGGATGGCAGCACATTCCCCATTCTCATATTCTCCAGCCCTATCATCAAGGATGAGAAACCGCTGGGTTTGAGAGGGATTGTCATAGACATAACTGAACGCAAGCAGATGGAGGAGGCGCTTGCAGAGTCTGAGAAGCGTTTCAGGTCACTCATCGAAAACGCCTTAGATGTCATCGTGATCATCGATGGCGACGGAATGATACAATACGAGAGCCCTGCCATAAAAAGCGTGCTCGGCCATGAACCGGAAGATACAATAGGCCAATATGGGATTGG
>QIGA01000206.1 GCA_003229915.1 Chloroflexota bacterium | reverse complement strand
AACAGTAACATCAAACTCGAGGAAAAGGGTGGGGATGTTATTCTCTTTGAACATCTGCTGAAGGGGAGGGATCTCAAACTCGTGGGGATCGCAGAATTTCTGCTGATACAAGAGAACACCCTGGACATCATAATCTTGAGCCAACTTCAGAATAAGTGGCAATCTGCGTCGTACGGGCCAGTCCTTGGGTGGGCAGGGAATTCGGTCGATGTAGCGGGCTGCAATCGCCGCCAGTCGGTTATCATCTGGGATAACCTCGTCCCAGAAATATCTGCTCCCGCTGCAGTGCTCATCGATGACGAAGGTGGCGTCCAAGCCTTCTACCAAGCTGACGAACTCGACGTCATCCATTTCGCTGCCGATGATCATCAGCCGTGATCCTGTTTCACGTGTGACATCTCTACTCGGCAGTTCCTCGAGAAGTTGTTCCAGCAATCTATTGTGTTCTGCTTTGTCCATGAGCTGACTGGCAAGTACCATCTCCATGGCTTCCGCTCCGGTGACCAGTGGGTTATCGCTCTTCCTCAACTCGTAGACTTGCTTCATCAGCCTGCGGTTTGTGTTATACACGTCTATCGCGTTATCCAGGCCATCTAAGGAGACGCGTTTTCCACCCCATTTCTCCAGTGCCTCCTTGAAACCCATGTATTCCGCGGTCAAATAGGGCTTTGCTCTGGGGCTCTGCACATGTGCCGGCATGAACATCAGGTAGGCGAAATCGGTAGGCACATGATCCTTCCAATTAGTGAAAGTGTTGCGGATGTGAACACAGCTCCGAGCGTGTACTATCCCGTCGAGGTAGTCATACCTTCCTTGTAGCCCTTGAGCTAAGGCGTCACGGCTGAAGGGGCAATACATACTGGAGATATACGCATCAGTTACATCCTGGATATCGTGGCTGCCCAGTATCCGCACCGGGAGCATGCCAGCAGCGTATATGATCTCCTCCGGCACATACGTACACAGCCAGCCGACGACTTTACTCTCATTCCTCTGCTTCCACTCCTGGGCATACTGATGACGGTCAGCTACCACCTCTCGGAACTTCTCAATTGCCTCCATGGCTTGTTTCTCCCTTTCTCTATTATACCGATTTCTGCGAAGCACAAGTGAATCTACTCGTTAATAGGAACCGATATACAGTGGCGGAACTGTCAACGTCCGCGGCGGGACTCTATTTTCCAGGGAACTCCGGTGGTCTCCGCTCAATGAACGCCTTTATCCCCTCCGCCATGTCTTCGGTGTTTCCATGAGCGGTCGCGGCCAGCATCTCCATCTCCAGGCCAGCATACAGACCACCTTCCATTCCACAGTTGACTAGTCTCTTAACAGCCTTCAGGGCCATCGGGCTCTTGCCCAACAGCTTCGTTACAAGCTCGTTAGTCGCCTCCTCCAGCTTATCAGCGGGAACGACCTTATTGATCAGCCCGAGTCTCTCCGCCTCAGCCGGTGAGATTCGATCACCGGTATAAAGAAATTCTTTCGCCTTCCTGATGCCGATAAGGCGAGGCAGCCTCTGGCTGCCACCTCCGCCGGGCACTAACCCATAGTTGGCATGCTGATCAGAGAGTTTAGCATCCTCAGCAGCGATAGCTAAATCACAAACCATAACCAACTCCAGGCCGCCCGCAAGGGCCATGCCATTTATCGCCGCTATCACCGGCTTGCTCAGATTCTCGATAGCATTGAATACCCTATTCCAGAGTCTGAGGAAGTTATCAAGAGACCAGCCGGCAGCGCTCCCTCCCGTGAGGTCAGCGCCAGTGCAGAATGCCCTCCCGTTGGCCGCGATCACCACGACCCTAACCGAAGAGTCGTTCTCGATATCCTCCACCGCCGCCCCTATCTCCTGGAGCGTCTCCACGTCCAGAGCATTGAGCACTTGCGGGCGGTTCAAGGTTATCTTGGCTACCCTCTCCTTCTTCTCCAAGATGATGTTGTGGAACTCCATTTTCTACCTCCTGCCTTGTTGATGAATTCTGCCTAAGCCCTCTCGGGCGAATACTAAAAACAGCATCTTCTTTAAAAAGCCCTCGCCCTACCATCGCACTAAGCTGCCTTACGTCGATGCCTTTAGCACACAACCGCCTTGTGCGACGCGTGCGGTGGGCATTTACTTCATATTGTGATCCTTATTACAAACAATGACCTCTCTATAAAGTCCTTGTGGATGGTGAGGTGCATTGAATGACGGAGCTGTACCGTTGCACATTCCAGGTATCCTCAAAGAGTAGCGCACCTTGCAGACCTATGGAATAGAGTTTGGATTTGGAACACCGAATCCGACGTGGGGGGCTCTACCAAATAGAGAAAGCTATATTGGACTGATCTAGGTCCACGTTGTTTTTGAAGGGAGTGCCACAGTTGCGTGGCCCGGCATTGTCGATTCTCCTCTCTGGTTCTCGGTCCGTATTTCGATATCGACTAGATGCTCATCGCCCTCGGTGTATTTCTTGGTCACCGCACCCTTGAGATATTGCGTATCCCCGAACACGTTGAAGTGGATGCACCGTGCGCTCAACTTCTTCAAGAAGCCCTCATCTCCCATCCAGTTGGTCATCAGATGGCCAGCCCAGGAGAACCTCTGTACGCCTAGATCGTAGGCTACGGGCACTCCTATTGCATCGGATTTGGAAGATTCGTAGTGGACATCGGCCATCGGTTCAAGTACACCCGTTTCGGGGTCCTTGACGCCCCACATGGGATGCCTCTTCATGTATTTGCGGCGTATGCGGTGAGCGCCCTGGCCGCCGCCTATGCCTACCCAGAACTCCACCATATCTGTCTGGCCTAGTGGGCCCTTTACGACAGGAGTCAACTCGTCGCCGACATTGACGTCTTCCCAGAACCTCGGATTTGCGCCTCGAACCTCCTCTGCCTCGTAGGCGTTATCAATTCTTCTCAATTCTTCTTCGGTATACCTGTGTTTCGCCACTTCTGAGTACTTGCCTTTCTCCTTGGCTGCCTGCCTCTCAACCCTCATGGTCTCCCTTTTTTGCGTACCTACAACCTCGCCTCTTTGGTTGTAGTATATTGCCCTGCCAATTTGCAGGAGCTGGCGTCCGCCCATCTTGCCTTGCTTCTCCACAAGGTCTAGGGGTACGTCGACGCAGGTAAGCTCATCGTTGACATGTATAGTCTTGAACCACTCCCACGCGCATCCGCAATGGAAGGCATGTACCCCTGGCAGTCCTTCCATACCTTGGGGGGCGGCCACGGCATAGAGAAACATCGGTGGCGCAATGATATGCCCCCACCTGGTTCTGACAGCGTATTCGGCGTCGCGGAAGAGGTGGTTGTCGTCGCCTATACCATTGCAGAACTGCCTTATGGCATCCTTTGAAGCGACTTCGTTTTGCTTGATCATGTAATAGGGCCTCCCGAATGTGGCCCTCAGTTTTGCTAGGCCTTCCTCGGTTATCTTCCCGAAGGTTACTTCCGGCTTATTTGTCATCCTTTGAAATACCTCCTTAATTCCCGGTGGGGGGGCACCTCTAACGACTCCAAGAACAAATGGAGTATGATCATTTTTCGCGTCAACGGATTACCCCTTTGCTGACCAGCCTTGAGATTTCCTCACTGGAGAGACCGAGGAGCTCGCCAAAGACATATTCGTTGTACTCACCAAGCATGGTGCCATGCCTGGTTATCTCTGCCGGTGTTCGTGATAGCTTCCAGGGAGGGGCCAGCACGGGCTGCGCCCCGAGCGCCGGGTG
>QIGA01000212.1 GCA_003229915.1 Chloroflexota bacterium | reverse complement strand
GCCTGCCGGGGCTGGTCTCTATGGTAGATAAATCAGTCCGGGTCAGCGCCTTGGAGTCGGCAGCGGAAAGCCTGCGCATCACCACGGCTGCTTTGGGCAATAAGGCTGGAGTCATAGGCGCGGCTGTCCTGGCACGCCATAATGTTGGCAACGCAGTGTGACCATGTTGGGCTAAGTCATTCCTGGCCTAATATAAGGTATAATAATTGCTCAAGAGTTAATATCGAGGAGCATAGTATGGGCACGAATACAATCGATGATTTATGTATTAACACCATCCGTTTCCTGGCAGTTGACGCCGTTCAGAAGGCTAATTCAGGCCATCCCGGGACACCGATGGGAGCGGCACCGATGGCCTACGTGCTATGGGATCGATTCCTCAAGCACAACCCCAGCGATCCGAAATGGCCAGACCGCGATCGGTTTGTTCTGTCACCGGGACATGCCTCGGCTATGCTCTACGCCCTGCTCCACCTGACGGGTTATGACCTGCCACTGGATGAAATCAAGAGGTTTCGGCAGTGGGAGAGCAAAACCCCCGGCCATACCGAGTACGGACTTACCCCGGGGGTGGAGGCTACAACTGGGCCTCTGGGACAAGGGTTCGCCAACGGAGTGGGGATGGCCATAGCCGAGAGATGGCTGGCAGAGCACTACAATCAGCCTGGGTACGAGATAATCAACCATTACACCTATGCAATCGTCTCCGATGGAGACTTAGAGGAGGGCGTCTCCTCGGAGGCAGCATCACTGGCGGGGACGCTCCGCCTGGGCAAGATCATCTATCTATACGACGACAACGACATCTCTATAGAGGGAAATACCGATATCGCCTTTGCTGAGAACGTAGCCCAGCGTTTCCAGGCCTATGGCTGGCACGTTATCGGGCCCATCGACGGCATGGACACATCCGCAGTGGAGTCGGCCATCCGCATGGCCCAATCTGAGACCAGCCGCCCCAGCCTGATAGTCTGCCGAACGATTATTGGTTATGGGAGCCCCCATAAGGCGGGCACCGCTGCCGCCCACGGCGAGCCTCTGGGCGAAGAAGAAATACGCCTGACCAAAGAGCGATTGGCGTGGCCCTACGATGAGCCTTTCACCGTCCCGCCAGAGTCCCTGGCCCATTTCCGCCAGGCGCAGGAGCGAGGCAAACTTTGGCAGGAGCAGTGGCAGGCCAAACTCGAGGAATACCGCCAAGCCCACCCAGACGAGTACCAAAAACTGGAGGTAGACCTGTGCGGAGATCTTCCTGAGGGGTGGGACAGTGCCTTAACCGACCTGTTCAGCGCTGCGGACAAACCTGTCGCCACGCGTGAAGCCTCGGGCCGCGCAATGAATGCGATCTCAAAAACGGTTCATGCTTTCACCGGTGGCTCGGCCGATCTGGCTCCTTCTACCAAGACTCTACTGAAAGATCACGGACACTACGGGTTTGAAGAGTACTACGGTCACAACATGCACTTCGGTGTTCGAGAACATGCCATGGGGGCCATAGCTAACGGTATGTCTCTTCACGGAGGCATTATTCCCTACACTGGAACTTTCCTCATATTCTACGACTATATGCGCCCGCCAATACGGTTGGCTGCTCTCATGGGTATCCGGGTAATATACATATTCACCCACGATTCCATAGGGTTGGGAGAGGACGGGCCAACGCACCAGCCCATCGAGCAGCTCATGGGCCTCAGGAGCGTACCTAACCTGGTAACGATACGCCCTGCTGACGCCACCGAAACCGTGGAAGCGTGGAAAGTGGCTTTGGAGCGTCGCAATGCCCCAACGGCCCTGGTACTCAGCCGCCAGAATCTGCCGATACTAGACCGGACTACACTGTCCTCAGCTCGCAGCCTTAGACACGGAGGCTATATATTATGGGAAGCGAGTGCGACACCGGACGTCATTCTGATGAGCAGCGGGTCGGAGGTCCATATCGCCCTTGATGCAGGGAGGCAATTGCAGGGGAAAGGAATTGCGGCTCGCGTTGTCTCACTGCCCTCCTGGGAACTGTTCGAGGCTCAGACATCGGAGTACCGCAACCAGGTCCTTCCTCCGGAGATCAGAGCCCGTGTCTCGCTGGAGGCAGGCATACCCCTGGGATGGGAGCGCTACGTGGGGCTGGACGGAGTGGTGGTCGGTATCCCTCGCTTTGGAGCCTCAGCCCCGGCCAGCGTAGTCTATGAAAAGCTTGGTCTTACCGCCGAGCGAATGGTTAAGGAGGCGCTGGGGCTTCTACAAGGGAGGAATACATGAGGCTGCGCGTAGCGCTGGGGGCTGACCATGGTGGCTTTTCGCTGAAGAACGAGTTGTCTGCTTGGCTGCGCGAGGGACATGAGATACTGGATTTGGGAGCTCATACGCTTGACCCAGCCGACGATTATCCCGACTACGCGGAGGCGGTTGCTCATGCAGTATCCTCAGGTCGATCTCAGCGTGGCATTCTCATCTGCGGCAGTGGGGTCGGGGCCTGCATCGCCGCCAACAAGATCATGGGCGTTCGGGCGTGTCTTTGCCACGATACCTACTCGGCGCACCAAGGCGTTGAACACGACAACATGAACGTCCTTTGCCTGGGCGCACGCGTCGTGGGACTAGAACTGGCCAAGGAGTTGGTGACAGCGTTCCTCAATGCGACCTTTACCAGTGAGGAGCGGCATCAACGGCGGCTAGATAAGGTTTTGGCTATTGAACAGCAATCGCTTCAAGGGCTCAGAGAGGAGAGAGAAGGAGGGGCAGAATGACGAATCCCATTCAGGAGGCCGAACGTCTCGGCCAGGCTATCTGGATCGACTACATTCGCCGCGGCATGCTCACCTCAGGGGAGTTCCAACAATTCATCGAATCAGGTATCAGCGGCGTGACCTCCAATCCAACCATCTTCGAGAAGGCTATCGTTGGAAGCACAGACTATGATGCGGCACTTACCAGCCTGGCCCACACTGACAAGAGCGTCATGGAAATCTATGAAGCTCTCGCAATAGAGGACATCCGTGCCGCTGCCGACATGCTTCGCACTGTCTACGATCGCACCAAGGGTGTGCATGGCTACGCCAGCCTCGAAGTAAGTCCCTTCCTGGCATACAAGACTGATGCCACTGTTGAAGAGGCCAGAAGGCTCTTCGCTGCCTTGGACCGCCCCAATGTGCTGATCAAGGTGCCAGCTACACCCGAGGGCATGCCTGCAATCCGCCGCCTCATAGGCGAAGGCATAAACGTCAACGTCACCCTGATATTCTCTCTAGATAGCTATCAACAGGTCATGGAGGCCTATGTCGCCGGGATCGAGGACCTGGTTCAGTCTGGCAGCGACCCAAGTAAGATAGCATCAGTAGCGTCATTCTTCGTGAGCCGAGTTGACACCGCCGTGGATGCCCAACTGGAGGAACGCATCAGGCAGGGTCGGGAGGAATTTAAGGCTCTACTGGGCAAAGCTGCTATCGCCAATGCCAAGCTGGCATACCGGATGTTCAAGGACACTTTCAACAGTGACCGCTTCGCATCCCTAACTTCCAGAGGGGCTCGTGTGCAGCGCCCTCTCTGGGCAAGCACCGGCACGAAGAACCCGGCTTACAGTGACCTGCTGTATGTAGAGCCGCTCATCGGGACAGACACCGTAAATACCATGCCGCCGGCGACAATCGCCGCATTCCTTGAGCACGGCCACGCTGAGACGACTGTGGAGCGTGATGTGGCCGAAGCCGAGAAGACGCTTG
>QIGA01000285.1 GCA_003229915.1 Chloroflexota bacterium | reverse complement strand
GGCTCTTGAAAAATCCTTGCAAAGTGGTTAAAATCCGCAAGGTTGGAGATTGCTGATACTTGGGTGAGGTAGATATGGTTTTCTATAAGTTGAGCGAGAAGGCAAAGCTAAGGCGGCACCGTACCAATGAAGCTATAGCTTTGGCGATGCAAAGTCGGTGGGAGGAGGCTGTCGCTGTCAACAGGAGCATAATCGAGGTTTTCCCTGATGATGCTGATGCCTACAATCGATTGGGCAAGGCGTTGACTCAACTGGGAAGATATGCTGAGGCCAGAGAGGCTTACAGCCATGCGCTTGAGATTGATCCCAATAATGGCATTGCCAAGAAAAATCTCAATCGTTTGGCGCATCTCAAAGAGGCTAACATTGGTCCGGCAAACGGGAGGCAAGTTAGCTCCCACCTTTTCATTGAAGAGACGGGGAAGGCGGATGTCACGGATCTCTATCAACTTGCTCCTCTGGAGGTGCTGGCGAGAATAGCCGCTGGCGATGCGGTTCACCTCAAGCCCCGGGGGCAAGTGCTGGCGGTGGAAAGCGCAGATGGAGAGTATATTGGTGAAGTTGAGCCCAGGCTGGGGCTGCGCCTTGTAAAACTGATGGAAGGCGGCAATAAGTATGCTGCAGCTATCGCCAGCATAGCGGACGGCAGGTGCATGGTGATGATTAAGGAGATCTTCCAGCATCCCAGTCAGGCAGGGCGTCCTTCTTTTCCGGCGCGGGCTGCTGATGGATTCAGACCCTATGTTAGGAACAGCATGCTGAAGTATGAGCGTGAGGATGACGAGGAGGGCTTTGAAGAGGATTACCCTGGCGAATCGGAGAAGGAAGAGCCGGTTCGGGAGGAAACCACCTCACTTGAGGAGCTAGCTGCTCTTGAAGGTGAGGATGACGAAGAGAGCGAGCTTGGATTGAAGGAGCAATAGGGGAAAAGTCGCTCCAGGTCAAAGGGGAAAGCCGAGGCAGTTGCCTCGGCTTTCCCCTTTGACCTACGTAGTGGGGCGTGATACACTGTTTCGGGAGCTACGAACCGAGCAGCAGACCGGGACATTCTTGGAGGGAATGGGGCATGGAGATAGGAACAGTCAAATTAGTCAAAATCGAAGATGAGATGAAAAGCTCTTATCTCGATTATGCCATGAGTGTAATTGTCTCTCGTGCTTTGCCTGATGCCCGAGATGGCTTGAAACCGGTGCAGAGACGAATACTTTACGCATTGAACGACATGGGTCTGCGTCACGACACCCCTTATAAGAAGAGCGCTCGTATCGTCGGCGAAGTACTGGGCAAATATCATCCCCATGGAGATACTGCAGTCTATGATGCTATGGTGCGTATGGCTCAAGGCTTCTCCATGAGGTATATGCTGGTTGATGGACAAGGTAACTTTGGCAGTGTAGATAACGATCCGCCAGCAGCGATGAGATACACTGAGGCTCGTCTCGCCCAGATAGCTGCTGAAATGCTGGCTGACATTGAAAAAGGCACAGTCGATTTCACCCCAAACTTTGACGAAAGCCTCAAGGAGCCCGGGGTCCTTCCCGCGAAGCTGCCTAATTTGCTTCTCAATGGAGCCTCCGGCATTGCTGTGGGCATGGCGACTAACATTCCTCCACACAACCTGAACGAGCTCTGTGATGGGATCTCTTGCCTTATCGATAACCCGGATGCCACGATTGATGACCTCCTCAGGCTGGTCCCTGGCCCGGACTTCCCTACGGGTGGCATTCTGGAGGGATTGGAGGGTATAAGGAACGCATATACAACTGGCCGTGGTAGGATGGTGGTTAGAGCCAGAACGCATATCGAAGAGGCGTCCAGGGGCGGAAGATATCGTATAGTGGTTTCCGAGCTGCCGTATCAGACCAATAAGGCCACGCTGGTGGAGAGGATAGCTGATCTGGTCAGGAACAAGAAGATCGATGGCATCTCCGAAGTGCGCGATGAGTCGGATCGGGAAGGTATGCGCATGGTTATCGAGCTAAAGCGGGAGGGACAGGCGCAGCAGGTACTTAACAACCTGTATAAACATACGGCCATGCAGTCGTCCTTCTTCGTTAATATGCTGGCTCTGGTAGACGGCCAGCCCAAGATGCAAACCTTGAAGGGAGCGCTGCTTCACTATATAGGGTTTCGACGTGAGATAATCACTCGCAGGTCCAGATTCGATCTTGAGAAGGCGAAGGAAAGGGCCCACATTCTCGAAGGATTCAAGCTTGCCCTCGACCATCTCAACGAGATTATCGCTGCTATCCGCCGCTCGCAGACGGTGGAGGAAGCCCGCAATAACCTGATGACGCAATTTGACCTCACTCAGGTTCAGGCACAAGCTATTCTGGATATGCAGTTGCGTCGGCTGGCGGCACTGGAACGCAAAAAGATCGCCGACGAATATGCCGAGTTGCTCAAGACCATTGCCTATCTGGAGGACCTTTTGGCCAATCCCAAGAAGATCGACTTCCTGATAAAGGAGGACGTTGCTGGGCTGAGGTCGAAGTATGGTGACCCCAGGCGCACTGAGATCAGCGATGAGGAGATAAGGGATTTCAGTGATGATGACCTCGTTCCTCGGCAGCAGATGGTGGTGACCTTGAGCAAGAGGGGCTACATAAAAAGGGTGGCTACCGATACCTATCGGCAGCAGCATAGGGGAGGAAAGGGTGTTGTGGGGATGGTGACGAGAGAGATGGACGATGTTCGGCGAATGCTTATTGCCAGCACTCATCAAAACTTGCTATTCTTCACCGATCGGGGCCGGGTGTTCCGTCTCAAGTGTTATGAGATCCCCAGGGAGAGCTCTCGGACGGCCAAGGGCATCCCCATAGTCAACTTGATCTCCATAGATGTGAAAGAGCGTGTTACCGCGGTTATCACAGCTCCCGACTCGATAGAGGATAAATTCATGGTGGTCGCTACACGCAATGGAGAGGTCAAGAAGACAAGTTTGTCTGAATTTGCCTCGGTGCGCTCTAGCGGGCTTATTGCCACGGATCTGGAGCCGGGAGATGAGCTAGTAAGGGCAAAGGTAGCCAGTGCTGATGATCATGTCCTTCTAGTGACAGAGAACGGCCAATCGATCAAGTGCTCGGTTGCCAAGCTGCGCACCGCGTCCAGAACCAGTGGCGGAGTGCGAGGCATTCGCCTCGCACCCGGTGACAGCGTGGTTGGCATGGAAATAGCAGTTCCTGATGGACAAATCCTTGTTATCACCGCTAATGGATCCGGCAAACGCACTCCATTCAAGGCATATCCACTTCAGCATCGCGGTGGTGGTGGGGTGCGTACCTTCAAGGTGGTCGCCAAGACAGGCAAAGTTGTAGCGGCGCGGGTGGTCTATCCCTCAGACGAGCTGATGCTTATATCCGCCAAGGGGATCGTTATTCGCACTACTGTTGAGAGTATACCAATTCAGGGCCGAGGTACTCAGGGTGTAGCTGTGATGAGGGTAGACGATGGTGATTCGGTAGCCTCCATCGGATGTCTCAGCAAGGAGTGAACCCCCTTGTACGCTGGAAGTTCTGGAGTGTAGCACATCCCCATCTTCTTACTGGATAACCAGCACTGGTTTTAATACCTCTGCGCATCCTCGTATGTCGTCACTCATATACGAAACGACAAAAGCGGGGACACTATCCGAAAACTTAGCAAATCGTGGGTAGCCTAGCGCAGATGCTCCAACCTACCCATAATCCTCAGACAGGCTCCTAGCCTGGATTCTACATATGTTCTATAAAGCATAT
>QIGA01000123.1 GCA_003229915.1 Chloroflexota bacterium | reverse complement strand
TCGGCCTTTCGTACAGTTCGTAATAGAACTGTGGATCGGAAAAGGGTTCCGGTGTATTCGCCTCCATCCAGACCAGTGCTTCACGCCAGTCCTGGTCGGGGCCTCTGAAACCATTTGCCCAGTGAACTGCATTCGCTATGTTCGGGTAGAATAGCGCGGAGAACAACACTATCAGTGCTACCAGGCGGTAGACATACCCCGAATTGAACGATCTGGTACGGAAGTCTTCCTGTCGTCTTTTCTGCGCCTTCTCCTTCTGGCGCTTTGCTTTCTTGGTTAGCCTGGGTTTCTGTTCCTCCACCACCTGCAGAACGGCATTCCTGCTGGGCTCCTCTATCCCTGAGCGTTCAGCGCCTTGCTTGAATCTAGCCAAGTCCAGTATTTTCCAGGAGAGATACGCGGTAAGCAGAGCGGCATTAACGGCGAAATAGTAGGCAAAGCGCTGTTGCCCAAAGGCTGCCACCAGCGTTATCACGCTCCAAACCAGGAGCAGGCTTTTGTCAGCAGCGCCTTCTTTCAAGGTGACATAGAGTAGGGTGAGGAGAGACGCCAGAGATATGAAGAAGGCCAGGCCGAAGTACTCCCATGCTGTTGATAGCGATAGTCCTCTCATCTCGGAAATGGCTGTCCCTCCCTCGGAGGGGTTGAACGCCAGACTTAGCTTGTCGTTTATCAAACTGAACAAAGAGTGGTCAACGAGATGGAGTATTGCCACGGCGATGCCCGCGAGCGCAACGACCACAATCGGGTAAAATATGCGTCGTATTTTCCAGCGGGTCATGAAATACGAACTGGCACTCAGTGCCAAGAACGCCAGGACGCCGAGCAGCACCGATGCCAACTGAAGTTTCCATAGCGAATATCCTCTCCAGAACGGAACGATCATCAGCAGAGTGACAAGAAGGGCTGGCACCCCGACCAGACAAAGGTAATCGGTTGACCTGCCTCTCAGATGGTCTATGACGTATTGGACGATGGCAAAGACCAGCACTATGGACACAAAGAATGCGCCTGACCTCCATGAAAGCAAGTAGAGCCCCAGTGCTATCCCAGCCAGTAGAGAGAAGGTCAGCGGTTTCCTCAACGTGCCCCAGTCCCCACGCCGGACGCTGCCCAAGGAAACACCTCGTTGCTTGGCACTCTTCAGGGCCAGAATCAGGAATAGCATGGTCAGGGTGCTGAATAGTATCTCAGTGGCGTGGTGATCCGTGAATCCGAGGAGGGTCCGCAATAGGAATGGCCCGGGCAGTATGGCGATGAGGGCTGCTGCCAGGATCCCTGTTTTCCTGTCGAACAGCTCCTTTGCAATGAAATAGACGGGTACAGTGACCAAGGCTCCCAGGATTGCAGGCAGATAGGCTGCCACTGTTTCGATGACTCCCTTCGAGGGAGACCCTGCGCCGAGAACCCAGGCGGGAAAGGCGAAAAGCCAGTCAAAGAAGGGAGCGGTACCTACATAACTGCCGCCAGGATAGGCTCCGTAGGGGTCGAAGAGGGAGCGGTGGGGGAAATGCTGAGCCAGATTCTCTATATTCCGCATGCTAAACCAGGGATCGTTCAGCTGGAATCTGACCCAGTCCCCAGCGAAGACGTTGTCATACGGGAAATAAACGCGCACAAAGAGGGCTACGCCGAAGATCAGGGCTAGAGCCAAACCATAGATAGCGTACGTGGGTGGCCTTGCCCTGATTGCGAGTTTGTTCATTCCTTATACCCGGGTTGAGAAAGCTTGTTTCAAGTTGCTCTTTCGTTGAAGTCTTGTTGCCTACCGTTCACTATGGAGAGTCGCGCTAATACTACCATGTGGCCAGGGGCCGTTTCAACCGTATCGCTATTCCTTCTGCAATTGCAGTACGATTTTCTCATCCATGCTTGGGCGAAATAACCATTGCACGCAATACGAAGGGTATGCTAATGTGCGATTAGGTGACAGCGACAGGGCATTTATAGATGTAGGCGAGATATGGGTGTGGCAAGCAAGTCAATGCGAAGTAGACATTCCCTGAGAGACAATGAGACCGCTGAACACAAGCGGGACAAGAGGGCACTGTGGGAATCTGAGGAACGCTTCAGAGCGCTTATCGAAAACTCTTTGGATGCCATCGCGATTCTGGATGCCGATGGAACCATACGCTACGAAAGCCCCTCTGTGGAGCGGATCCTCGGCTATAGACCTGAAGAGTTGGTAGGCCAGCATGTATTTGACTTCGTTCACCCCGACGATGTGCAGAGCATTGCTAGTGCGTTCGATATCTCAATCAACAATTCCGGTCAGGCTGTATATATGGAAGTCCGTTTTCTCCATAAAGATGGCTCGTGGCGGGTAGTTGAAGGTATTGGAGATAACCTTCTCCATGATCCCAGAGTTAAAGGTATTGTGGTTAACTTCCGTGATGTCACTGAACGCAAGCAGGCGGAGGAGGAACTGCGGATCAAAGAGAACGCTCTTGAGAATTCTATCAACGCTATTGCTATGACAGATATGGATGGCAAGATAACGTACGTGAACCAGGCATGCATGAAATTGTGGGGAAGCACTGAGAAAGAGGAGCTGGTGGGGGAACCCTATTGGGTCATATTGCGATCGGATGAAATTGTCAAAGGCGTAGCGACGGCAATGACCGAGAAACAATCCTGGGAGGGCCAAATAGCCGCGAGGAGAAAAGACGGTAAAGAGGTTCAGATTCAGGTAGCAACCAGCGTAGTCAGGGATGCTCAAGGAAATCCGATACAAACGATTTCCTCTTTCGTTGACATCACTGAGAGGAGAGAGGCGGAGAAGGCGCTCAGGGAATCGGAGGAGAAATTCAGGCGCTTCGTGGAAGAGATGAGCGATGGTTACTGTGTGATCCAGGGTACCAGGATAGTTTTTGTCAACGCAAGAAGCGCTGAGATGTTCGGCTATACCGCGGGGGAGGTGACTGGCAAGACGATTCAGGAGCTCCTGCCACCCGAAATAGCGAAGGAACTAGTAGAGGTGCATACAAAGAGGAAGCGCGGGGAGAGAATGCCACCGCAATATGAGACGACGCTAATAACGAAAGAAGGAACAGCGCGTCCCGTCGAGTTTGGGGTGAGCCTCACAGAGTACGCAGGTAAACCGGCGGTTTCCCTGGTAGTCAGGGGTGTTTCCGAGCGGAGGCAGATGGAGGAGGCGTTGAGGGAGAGCGAGGCGCGCTTCCGGACGATCTTTGAGGGGGCAGCAATAAGTATGGCTCTTGTAAGTGTGGGCGGAAAGCCACTCGCGAGCAATCCTGCGTTGCAGCGAATGCTTGGCTACAGCCCGGAGGAATTTGGCAACATGCTGCCGTTCAATTATCTTCATCCAGAGGATGCGATGGTGGATGTGGATCTCTTCATGGAAATGGTAGCTGGGAAGCGGGATAATTATCAAATCGAGAAGCGCTACATTCGAAAGGACGGGGGAATAGTCTGGGCGAACCAGACTCTTTCCCTTGTCCGTGACGCTGAGGGCAGGCCGCAGTTTGTCATAGCAATGATGGAGGATGTCACCGAGCGTAAATGGGCAGAAGGGGAGAGGCAGAGGCTGGAGGAACGGCTTCAACTTGCCGGGCGACTGGCTGCGGTTGGCGAGCTGGCAGCCGGCGTTGCGCACGAACTGAACAACCCGCTAGCTGCGGTTCAGGCTTTTGCTCAGCTTCTTGTGTCCAGAGATGACCTGGATGGAACCGTGAAGTCGGACCTGAAAACCATCTACAGGGAGGCACAACGCGCTACCAAAATCACCGGCAATCTGCTTTCCTTTGCCCGCAGGCATAAACCTGAAAAAAGACTGGTCTCCATCAACGAAACCCTTGAGA
>QIGA01000143.1 GCA_003229915.1 Chloroflexota bacterium | reverse complement strand
CCTGTACCTTGTTCACAACGCAGATGATGGGTCCTATCACGGAAGTAGGGCCCGTTTTCTGTTGCCTGGATTCGGCATCGTGACAAAGGTGCTGATGTCCTGTAACATTACGCCAGTGACATGGTGCGCGGCAGCAGGCTCACTGTTTCTTGGGTTAACGGGTAGCTATGGGCAATTATGTTGTTGGCAGACCTCTGGGCGATAGAGGGCGAGAGGAGCATTGATGTCCGGCCAGGTATGGATGTGGGTTGGGTTTAATGTTGTTGTACTTGCGCTGCTGGTTCTGGACCTAAGGGTTTTCCATCGCAAGTCCCACGTTATCAGTATCAAGGAATCGCTCCTGTGGTCCGCTTTTTGGATTGCGCTGTCACTGCTCTTTAGCTTGGGGATCTACTTCTGGAGTGGTTCCGATAAAGCGCTCGAATTCTTGACCGCCTATTTGATTGAGAAGTCTCTGAGCTTAGATAACCTCTTCGTGTTTCTGCTGATTTTCTCCTATTTCGCAGTGCCTGGCCTGTACCAGCATAAGGTACTCTTCTGGGGTATTCTTGGCGCGGTTGTGATGAGGCTGGCTTTCATTCTGGCAGGCGTGACGCTGATAGAGAGGTTTGACTGGGTAATATATGTTTTTGGAGCCTTTCTGATTATTACCTCTGTCAGGATGGCCTTACGTAAGGAGGTCGCGATAAGACCAGGAGGGAATCCGGTGCTCCGCCTGTTCCGCCGGTTTGTGCCTGTCACGGAAGATTATGAGGGTGATAGGTTCTTTGTGAAAAGGGCTGGCCGTTATATTGCCACGCCCTTGTTTGTTGTGGTGCTGGTCATTGAAACAAGTGATATTATTTTTGCTGTAGACTCGGTTCCGGCCGCGCTCTCCATCACGTTGGATCCATTCATCGTGTATAGCGCCAATGTAGGTGCTATTCTGGGATTGCGCTCACTCTACTTCGCATTGGCTGGGATTATGAGGATGTTTAGATACCTTAGCCACGGGCTCGTCGCCGTCCTATTCTTTGTGGGGGCCAAGATGCTGGTCTCAGAAATATACGAGATGCCAGTGGGCATTGCATTAGGAGTAATTGGCGGGGTGCTGCTTATCTCTGCTATATTGTCTGTTATCAACCCGTCTCAGGAAGATGTTGCCCTGACATCGTCGGATATGCCTGATGGGGAAGCAGCCCCAGGCCATTCGGGGCTGAATGGAGATGGAAAATGAGCCCAGTATTCGGCTTCTTGCTGATATAAGGTCTGTGGGGGAGTGGAGATGGAGATAGCGCCAGGAGTTCATGCGATTCCGGCAGGGGCCAGCAAATTTATGGGGATGTATGCGCCCAATGTCTACCTTGTGGTTGGTGGAGAAGCTGCACTCATAGATTCGGGATATTTCGACACAGAGGCGACTGAGGAGAGACTTGAGTATATCGAAAGCTTGGCCCCACTGAAGCTGTCATATATCCTGGTCACTCACACCCACCCTGACCACGTAGGGGGGTGCCAAAGTATTAGGGAGGCGACAGGGGCCAAGATAGTTGTCCATTCTGCGGGTGCAGCCCAGTTGGAGAACTATGGAGTGATGGCAGATCGTCTGGTTGATGATGGGGACACTCTGGACATCGGTGGTGTTCGGCTGGAAGTGGTTCACACACCGGGGCATACCCTTGACAGCATTTGTTTCCATATGGGGGAGGGTGGAATCCTGTTCACCGGGGATCATATCGTAGGCTTTGGGACATCTGTCATCGATGTGCCTGGTGGTGATGTTGCACAGTATCTCGATTCGCTGAAGAAACTGCTGGGTCTTCGAATCAGCCTGATCTGCCCTGGCCATGGCCCGCTAGTACGTGAGCCGGAACGCAAGATCAAGGAGCTTATCGCTCATCGTCTGGAGAGGGAACAGCAGGTTTTGTCCATACTGGAGCAAGGGGAGAGAAGCGTAGCGGAACTGGTATCCGACATCTATCCTGAGCTGGACCAGCGCCTATCCGAGCTGGCCAACAAGCAGATCCAGGCTCACCTCAGTAAGCTTGTCCAAGATGGAAAAGTCGTAATTGCTGGCGAACGCTATTCTCTACCCCATCGTGAGATGTAGCGCCTTTCGGGTATTGGATTACATTTCTCTGTCCTTTGCGCCCCTGCCCTTGAAAGCTTGGTAGAGGAATAGTATTATACAGTTGTGCCCCTGTAGCTCAGAGGATAGAGCACTGGCCTCCGGAGCCAGGAGCGTGGGTTCGAGTCCCGCCAGGGGTGCCATCTGGTTGAGGCGAACGGGGTGTAGCGCAGCCTGGTTAGCGCGCATGGTTTGGGACCATGAGGTCGGCGGTTCAAATCCGCCCACCCCGACCATTAACTGCAGCCAGCGCCGTTTCTCTGCGTAACAGAGGGGGAGCCTAGAGCAGATGCTCTAGGCACAGTTGGAGCGGATGCTCCAACCCACCCATAATTCCCAGACGGGTTTCTAGCATCGTAGGGTGGGTGGAATGAAATGGAACCCACCACCCCAAACGCACAACTTAACGGTGGGTTTCGCTACGCTGCACCCACCTACGCGCTATTTGCGTGAGGAAACCAATGCGGCGAGGCCAGCTAGGACGCCGCCAAAAAACACCCCCCAGAGCGTGCTCCAAAGGAACGCTGCGAATTTGAGAGGGCCCGCCGTGAACTCTGAGCCCGCTGCCGTGGTAATTCCGTGAACCAGACCGATGGCGAGGACGGCTATGGCGCCATAGTTGAGCAGCTTGACGATGGTGGTCTGGGCACTGACCTGAACCTCTTTCTCTTCTCCCATGGTGAACCTCCTTCACGTACTGCGAAGCTTATATCACATTTCCTGACCTTTATCAACTATCTCTACCAGCCCCCGAAATGGCGATCAGAACACCAGTCAGTTGCTACATCTCAATGACACCCAAAACCCTGATTTTTAAAGCCAATCGCTATTTCGGGGCTCAGTCGATGGTATATCCTGTGTCCCAATCTCTTTGATTGGTGGCAGCTCCTATGATATAATGCAGTAGAAATTATCCGTACCTTTGGAGGGATTGGATGTATGAGCTTCAGTTTAGCGAGACGGCTATGACGACGTGGAACATGCTTCGTCAAACTTGGATTGCGGTAAGTAAGGTGGCTGAGGAGAAACTCACCAGAGTAGGCCTCACACCTGAGCAGGCCGCTGTCCTGTGGCTTTGCAGGGACTATCCGGGAACGTTGAAACCTGCTGAGATAGCGCGCGTGTTGTTCCGTGAGAATCAAACCGTTGCAGGTCTGCTTAACAGGATGGAAAAAGACGGCCTGGTGAAAAGGATACCGAAGCGCAAGGGGCAGCCCTTCACCGAGATTAAGATGACGGCTAAGGGTGAGAAAGCTTGTGGGCCTGGAGTGGAAGTGTACAAGAAAGTGATCATCGGCGTTGTGTCCGATATGTCGGAAGAGGAGCAGAAACGCCTCCAGGGGAGTCTGCGCTCACTGCGGGACAAGATGCTACAGGAATTACATATGGAGGTAAGCAAGCCCACGGCCTACGATCAGGATAAACCTATTCCTGTGAAATGGTAAGGGAAGTCTAAAGCCTGCAATTCTGCCGCGCGATCGCCAAACAAAGGCTGGGTATCCTTGAAAGGTACCCAGCCTCTCTAATATAGATGCATTTAGTATCGGACTCATGGACGATGGCTGGCGGGGCTTCAGGACAACCAAAAAATAGCGATCAGGACACCAGTCAGTTTCCATATCTCAATGTCATTGCGAGTACAGCATCCCGACATGTCGGGGTTACTGAAGAAACAACTCAGTGTGTTGTAGGATATACATGCGGGGTACTGACAGTTATGACCGGATAATCAGTGGTGTTCTTATGCCCGATTGCGAGTATGGTTCCGGTGGCCGGAGGTTACTTGATTGGTGAGGCCAGCAGTGGTCATCCCGTTTAGGAGCTTACCCCATAGACTTCCGCCGGGTCAGTGTCCGCCGAAAACAACCTATCACAAGGAGGCGTTCTAATGGAAGAAGGGATCACCGGAGCGAATGCTAAGGGATGGGGGGCGTTAAGACATGGCGAAGGAAGAGTGAGAGGAGACCTTCAACGGATCAATCCGAATGCTGCTGGGATCGATATTGGCTCGCAGGAGCACTATGTGGCAGTGCCTGAAGGGCAAGAGGAGCAATGCGTGCGGCGTTTTGATTGTTTCACGTCGGACTTGCACCAGATGGCACGCTGGCTAGAGAGGTGTGGCATTGAGACCGTGGCGATGGAATCCACGGGGGTGTATTGGATGCCGGTATGTGAAGTGCTGCAGCGATACGGATTCGAGGTGAAGTTAGTGGACGCGCGGCGGGTTAAGAATGTTCCCGGGCGAAAGACTGACGTTCTGGACTGTCAGTGGATACAACAGTTGCATTCCTTCGGGCTTCTGTCCGGCGCGTTCATCCCTGATGAGGAGATTGGAGTGCTGCGCAGCTACTGGCGCCAGAGAAGTGAACTGATACAATCGGCCGCGAAGCAGATTCATCTGATGCAGAAGGCACTGGACCGGATGAATGTTCAGTTACACAAGGTACTCAGTGACGTTACCGGGGTAACAGGGATGAATATCATTCGGGCCATTGTAGGCGGGGAGCGTGATCCGCTGGTGTTGGCCCAGATGCGGCATCCTCAAGTCAAGAACAGCGAAGAGACCATCGCCAAGGCGCTGACCGGGGAGTATCGGGAGGAGCACCTGTTCGCCCTGAAACAGGCCGTTGATCTGTATGATTTCTATCAGCAGAAGATAGCTGAGTGTGACGAGCGGATTGAGCAGTATATGCACACCTTCCAATCTAAAGCTGATCCGAATGCCCTGAAGTCGGAGTCTGCCAAGAAGAAGTCAGGTAGGAAACGGCGCAAGAACGAACCTCACTTCGACCTTCGGTCTCACCTCATTCGAATCACCGGGGTCGATCTCACCAGGATAGACGGTATTGACACGATGACCGCCCAGACCGTAGTCTCGGAGTGCGGATTTGATATGAGTCCTTTCCCCACCGAAAAGCACTTCGCCTCGTGGCTTGGACTTTGCCCCAATAACCGCATCACCGGAGGCAAAGTGAAGAAGACGAAAACGAATAAGGTGTCCAATCGCGTTGCACGAGCCCTCTGCATTGCCGCTCAAAGTTTGCACGGCAGCAAGAGCGCTCTCGGGGCTTTCTACCGCCGAATGCGTCAACGTCTCGGAGCTCCCAAAGCCATCACTGCTGCAGCCCATGCCACATCTATCGCATGCTCAAGTTCGGGGAGGACTATGTCGATGCCGGTCAGGAATACTATGAACAACAATACCGAGCTCGCGTCCTCAAGAACATCAAAGCACGTGCTCAATCAATGGGCTATACACTGGTCTCTAGCCAATCAGGGGAGGTAGTTTCTTAGGAGCGCAGCGAAGCAATCTCACGGGCGTTAGGGTGTTCCATCCTTCCGTGGAAGGACGCCCCTACACCCCGCGCTCCCCCCACCCTTAGACTGAGATGTAGCAACTGACTGGTGTTCTGATCGCTATTTTTGGGACATAAAAGGGAGTAATGAATTGGGGTGGTGTCACGTCAGGTATGTCTGGA
>QIGA01000136.1 GCA_003229915.1 Chloroflexota bacterium | reverse complement strand
CGCGGGCCGCAGTGTAAAATAGGGCATCAAGACGGGTATTCGCTCAGTGGTTCACATTGGGTGAGGATCGAACTGGGCAAAGGCGCGTTTAATGCCGCAAGCAAGCCTTGCGAGTCGTGGAGCGAGTGGCCTTACTTGCGGCGCTTTTTTTAATTTGGCCAGCGTGCTATTGCCTGGTAAGGTATCCGAAGATTTGGCAAAACAGGGTAGCCTGGAGCAGACGCTCCACCGTGCCTCTACTTCTCAGGCAAGCTTCTAGGTGTATTTGATTATGGCAGATGGTCTGTTTATTAGTCTGGTTGGAATGGGGGCTGTATTTGTAAGCCTCACCATAATCATGTTCCTCATGGTGGGGATAGAGCGGGTTTTTCGGGATGAAGAGGTGATTGGAGAGGCAACGTTGGCTGTAGGTGACGCGGTGGCGCTCAGCAGGTCGGTGAGGGAGACCGTCGATCCTGAGGATTCAGTTGATGTCGCTGCTATCACGCTCGCGCTGGCCTCGCACATGAAGAAACAGGGGAAACAGTTGGGAATGTCGGTCGTCATAAATGATATTCACTATAAGGTGGATGCGGGGGAACTCTCTTGTACTCCGGTCGTTGTTGTGGTGAATGGCGAGAGCTACTGGGGGAGTGTGGGTGACGACGGCTTGTCGTTTGCCGAGAAAGCTTTTTTGAAGATCGGAATGCAAGTGAGAGACCCCCAGCGCGAGCGGATTTGGCGTACGGCATACCCGCCCTCGCGGGGGGGATACTGGTCCCGGAGTGGTTGGACTGGGAGACATGGAGTGGGCACAAAAGGATATTAGGATTTCTGAAGAACAGGCATGGATATAGGCAGTTTTTGGGACATCTTCGAGGGCTTCAGGGACCTTGGTTCTAATCCCCTGATGCTGGGGATGCTGGCTATAGCGACCCTCTTGATTTACCTGGGCATTGCCAAGCGAATGGAGCCCCTCTTGCTTGTCCCAATTGGCGCCGGGGTTATCCTGGCTAATCTCCCTCTGGGCGAGGTGGTCAACCCAGCTACAGGACAAGAGACAGGGGGCTTCCTGTACTATTTCTACGAGTATGCGCTGTTCAATGGGCTGATACCGCTACTCATATTCCTCGGATTGGGGGCACTGACTGACTTCGAGCCCTTGCTGGCTAGGCCGATAACTTTTCTTTTGGGTGCTGCCGCCCAATTCGGGATATTCGTTGCCCTGATTGGGACTATTGCCCTTGGGCTAACACCTTGGTTCGATTTCGGTCTTAAAGAGGCAGCGTCTGTGGCTATCATTGGTGGTGCTGAAGGCCCCACGACTATATACGTTGCTGCTAAGATGCAGCAAATTGGCGCTGCTCCAGGTATCTTCGCTGCGGTGGTCGCTGCTTCCTACTCCTATATGGCTCTGGTGCCCATAATCCAGCCTCCTGTAATCAAGCTCCTGACCACAAAGAAGGAAAGACGAGTCAAGATGTCTTACTCTGAACGCCCGATATCCCGGAGAACCAAGATTATCTTCCCAATCTTGACAATTGTCATCTCGGGGCTGCTTATTCCCAGAGCAGCACCTCTGATTGGAATGTTCATGTTTGGCAATCTTCTCAGGGAGTCTGGAGTGGTGGAGAGACTGGCTGGAGCAGCCCAGAATGAGTTGATGAATATTGTCACTATTTTGCTGGGGATCACGGTGGGCTCTACCATGATAGCCGAGAGGTTTTTCACCCTAGATACGATAGCTGTCTTCGCATTGGGGATTGTCGCTTTTGTTACAGCAACGGCTGCTGGTGTACTTTTGGGCAAGCTAATGTACGTTCTCTCTAAGGGTAAGGTCAATCCCATGATTGGGGCTGCCGGGGTATCTGCGGTACCCATGGCGGCGCGGGTGGTGCAGAACATGGCTGCCAAGGAGGACCCCAGCAATTTCCTGCTTATGCACGCTATGGGCCCCAACGTTGCCGGCGCCATCGGCGCAGCCGTTGCGGGTGGCGTGTTGCTTTCCCTGGTGCGCTGATTGGCGCTGTCACACCTCGATGCCTCGTTTTCCCCTCAGCTTCGTGGAGTATCCTTATTACGTGAATAGGGCTCTGAAGGCTGATCTTAGTTGGCTATTGACTGGCGATGAATTATGGTGAGCCTTCGACAAACGTAGCGTTGTCACTCCTGTGGCAACGAATCCTTGTCGTGACAGGAGCCACTATGCTACAGGGTGGGTGCATTGTAGCGAAACCCACCGTTCAGTTGTGTATTTGAGGTGGTGGGTTCCATCCCATTTCACCCACCCTACGATGCTCACAAGTCCTTGGCTATCCCCTATCCGACAACGCCAGCGATGGCAGCGAACCTAGCTGACCATATCTGGACGATTGGGGAGATAGTAAGACTGGCTAACTAAAGGGTTTCGTACGCTTCTTGTTTGGGTCTTTTGGCACTGGCCTCCGATTTGGTCCGGGATGGCTCTTACCAAAAGGCTTCACCCGCTTATCTTTTGACATAACATTCTCCTTTCCTGAGTAAATTTGGCAATAGTGATACCAGATACCGCCTTCAATGTCAAACTGATACACTACCGAGAATCGGTTCCGCTTGACATGGCTTTTGCATACTGTTATGGTGGCATCCATCGGTCGTATAAGATAGTCAGCAATCCCTCTGATCCAGAAAGGGCGAATATAATCTCCAGTGAGGTGATATGTAATGGCGAGTCAGGAGATCTGCTGGATGAGTGCGGTGGACTTGGCTAGAGCGATCAGAGAGAAAAAGCTTTCACCGGTGGAGGTGGTGGGAAGTTTCCTCGAGCGCATAGAGGCGATCAATCCCAAGATCAATGGCTATGTAACGTTGACGGCGGATTCAGCTATGGCCGAAGCGAAGCAGGCTGAGGACGCCCTGATGAAAGATGGGGAGTTGGGGCCTCTTCACGGTGTACCGGTGTCCATCAAGGACTTGATCTTTACCAAGGGTGTGCGCACTACCATGGGCAGCAAGTTGTTGCAGGACTTCGTGCCAGAGGAAGATGCTGTTCTTGTCGCCCGGTTAAAAGAGGCGGGGGCTATCATACTGGGCAAGACCAATACGCCAGAATTCGGTCTCAAGATGTTGACCGACAACCTGGTCTTTGGCGTCACGCGGAACCCCTGGAATTTGCAAAGGAGTCCTGGTGGATCGAGCGGCGGGGCAGCCGCGGCTGTGGCCTCTGGGTTGGGCCCTCTGGCTGCTGGGAGTGACGGCGGAGGATCTATACGGATTCCATCTAGCTGCTGCGGTGTCTTTGGAATCAAGCCTCAACTGGGGCGCGTGCCCCGCTATCCGATCTTTCATGGGGCTGAGATACTGACCCACGAAGGCCCTATTGCGAGGACTGTCAGAGATGCAGCCTTGATGCTCGATGTCACGTCTGGGCCTCACTGGGGTGATGTTTATTCGATACCGGCGTCCGGAATCAGCTTTGTTGAGTCATCAGGGGGTGGCGTGAAGGGGATGCGGATTGCGTGGAGCCGGGATCTGGGTTACGCCGAGGTGGATCCTGAGGTTCGTGAGATCTGCGAGCGAGCGGCGGAGAAGTTCTCCCAGATGGGAGCGGAGGTGGAGGAGGCGCACCCTGGGTTTGGCAATCCAGAGGCGCACCATGCAACGCTTTTCGTTGTCGATCACCTTGCGGTGCTCGCAGCATCGTTTGGGCCCCCGGACCAGATAGCGGACGAGTTAGACCCGCTAACGGCTACGATACTGTATGTGGCGGCGGAAATGAAGGCGACAGAATATGCGAAGGCGATGTTCGCCAGGCAGGATCTCGCGATCAAAGTGGGCAAGTTCTTCCAGGATTATGATCTGCTTTTGACCCCTACCCTTGCCGCCCCGCCGCCCCCAGTGGACTTCGCGGAGCCCGCTGGCTTTTTGAAGTGGCTTCCTTT
>QIGA01000160.1 GCA_003229915.1 Chloroflexota bacterium | reverse complement strand
ATCCGTGCCTCATAGGCCGCGTCCAGTATGGGCAGGATTAAGATGGGTTGCATTGGCATGGGTAGTGTGGGCAAGCCTGCCTGCTCCCAGGCATCGATAAGCCTGTTCTTCATATACCTCGCCCGCTTGCCGGTTATCACCCTGGACACTACTGTGTCGTCCTCTGTCTCATTGACTATTCTCTGCTTGAGGTAGTCTTCGTAAATAGACTCGTAGGTAGCGACGAAGACGGTGCCACACCACACGCCTACAGCCCCAAGTGCCAGGGCAGCGACAAGTCCCCTGCCATCGCCGATCCCACCGGCGGCTACCACGGGAATGGGGGCAACGGCGTCTACCACCTGTGGAACCAGGGGCACAGTGGCAACCCTGCTGGTATGGCCCCCCGACTCGATCCCCTGGGCGACTATGATGTCCACACCCGATCTGGCGACGCGACGGGCAGCCCTGGTGTGTCCGACGACGCCGATCACTTTGATCCCTCGGGCATGGCACTCTGCGACCCAGGGCCCCGGATCTCCCAAGCCCGCGGCATAGACGGGGACACGTTCCTCGAGGATCACCTCGATCTGCTCCTTGAAGAGGTCTCCCGACCACACCGTGCTTTCCGCCATGTCGGATAAGCTCATATCACCTTTCCTCTGAGGCTCTGGTATTCCCAGCTCTTTCTTCAGCTTCTCCACAAAGTCCGCTTGCTCTGAATGCTGCGAAGGAAGCTCAAGCTTGAATTCAGATGTGGTCCCTGACTGAGGAACCTCTGCCGGTAACACTGTATCCACCCCAAACGGCTTGTCGGTAAGGCTCTTTGTCTTCCTGATCAACTCCTGGATCTGGTGGGGGGACAGGAAAGCGCATCCCAGAACACCCAATCCACCAGCATTGGATACCGCTGCCACGAGCTCAGGGCCGGACACGGGCCCCCCCATTCCACCCATACCAGCCAGGATGATCGGGTATTCGATGTCCAGCATGTCGCATAGCCTGGTCCGAAGCGCGTTCCTTGCCATGTTCTTCCCCTTTCTCTCTCACATAACAGACAGGCACAAACCGGGCTACTCTAGAGCGCCCGCTATGAGCAATTCAGCGACCTCGTCGTCAGACATTCCCAGGATATCTTTCAGAATGTATTCGTTGTGTTGACCCAGGCAGGGAGCTGGCATGGTGAGCTCATGGGGCGTCTTCGAGAACCGATAGGGTGGTGGCTGGTAGATATGTGGCCCGATCTCAGGATGTTCCAGGATGACATGAGTGCCCCGGTGATTCAATTGAGGGTCTGCCACAAGGTCCTCGCCGCTCTCCACCGCCCCGGCGGGGACCCCTGCCTCCTGGAGACGGGTCATTATCTCCTCGGGTGGATAGTTGACCGTCCATTGCTCCACCAACTCGTCCAGTTCATTCTCGTTTTCCTTTCTGCCCTCTGGCGTGGAGAATTTGGGGTCTTTGGTCCACGCCGGATTGCCGATGACATTGCAGAAGCTTTGCCACTCCTCATCGGTGCTCACAGCTATGGCGCACCACTTCTCCCCTTCACCCTGGCAACGGTAGATAGCATGGGGTGCTGCGAAGGGGCTGCGGTTCCCCATGCGCGTCATAACTCGCCCGTTTATCATGTAATCCATGATGGGTGGCGCTAGAAACTGCAGGCTAGCCTCCAATTGAGAGAGCTCTATGTATTGCCCCTTGCCCGTTTTCTTGCGGTGAATAAGGGCTGCGATTAGGGCGCTGACCATGTGAGGGAAAGCGATGAAATCGGTATAAGCTCCGAAGGGTACTGCTGGTTCTCGATCGGGCCAGCCGGTGATCTCGCTGAAGCCAGCCAGCGATACCCCGGCCATTCCATGCCCAGGCATACTGCTGTAGGGCCCTGTTTTGCCCTGTAAGGCGGTGGCCAGGTGGATAAGGTCCGGCCTTTCCTTTCTCAGTGTCTCATAGTCGAGGCCCCACTTCTCCATGTGCCCGGGGAGGTGGGCATCGACAACCACATTGGCCCATTCATAGACCAGCCTCTGGGCGACCTCCTGCGCCTGGGGCAACCGCAGGTTAAGCGTTATCCCGTATTTGCTGTCGTTGTACAGGGCGAAGAAGGCGCTACGATTTATGCCAGCCTGGAAATCTTTGTAGGGATAGGACACCCTGGTAAGGTCAGGCCTGGTGCCGGATTCGACGTGGATAACTGTGGCTCCTAAATTGGCCATGAATTTGGTGGCTACGGGGCCTACGGCCAACCAGGTGAAATCAGCAATCTTCACGTCTTCAAATATACGCCGTTTCTCCACCGTTTCGCTCCTCCAAATCGCGGGGTTGCCGCAAGGTTCAAATGACCCCGTTTGCTTTGAACTGGCGCAATTCATCTTTGGTGAAGCCCAGTTCCCCCTCGTATATTTCCGTGTTATGCTCTCCGATAAGTGGGGCGCGCCTTGCTATCTTCCCAGGGGTCTCCGTCATCTTGCAGGGAGAGCCCACATAAGTGACTGTTTCATCCAGCTCTGCGTGTTCGACGCCCACGTAGAACCCTCTTTCCTTGAGCTGGATGTTCTCTGCGAGGTCTTTGATAGTGCTGGCAGGGTAAAGTATGATACGCCTCTTCAGGGCCTGCTCATAGAGCTCGGCCTTGGTCTTGTCGGCAAAGAAATCGATCAGGCTGCCCTCCTGCGCATCGAGTTGTTCCTGGGTCATCGACCAGAAATCCACCTTCTCCGCCCAGTCCTTGGCCGCCCAGTCCTTTCTGTCCTCAAAGGCGCCAAGCTTGTCTTCCTCGGCCATCCATTTCACCATTGCCGGCATAGAGATCGAAGCTAGTTGTCCTCCGCCTATGAGAAAAGACATGTAGCCATCCTTGCAGGGGAAGAGAACCCTGGCTACAGGGCCTCCCATCCTGCGTTTTGCCCCGCCCCTGAACATGTTGAACTTCATCATGTCCCAGTACTGTATCGTACACAGCAAAGTCCAGGTCACTGCTTCCTGCATTGAGACGTCGATATGTTGTCCTTCTCCTGTGAACTCGCGGTTGTAGAGCGCGGCCAGTGTTGCCGAGGCAGCGTGATTGCCGGCATGGAGGTAGGCCTGGGGGAAGCTGATGCGGCAGGGTGGCCTGTCTTCATCGCCCGTCGTGAACGCCTGGCCACCGAGCGCCCAGCCCACCAGGTCAGGGCCCTTCCAGTCCTTGTAGGGCCCTGTCTGGCCGAAGGGGGAGATTGAGGTCACAACTATGCCTGGGTTGATTTGGCTGAGAGATGAATATCCCAGGCTCAAACTGTCCATAAACCCTGGTGGAAAGGACTCGACGACGGCATCGGCAGTCTTAGCGAGTTTTCGGAAGATATCCTGTCCATCGGCGGTTTCGATGTTTAGGGTTAAGCCTCTCTTGCTTGTGTTGTAGGCCCACCAATGGAGGCTTTTCTCAGGATCGGGGGTATCTTTGTAGAAGGGCCCGATGTTTCGAGATGGGTCTCCCCCAGGTGGTTCGATCTTTATGACATCGGCGCCCAGGTCAGCCAGAACCTTGCCGCAGTAGACTCCCCTGTCGTCGGCCAGGTCGAGGACACGGTAGTCAGCCAGAGCGCCTTCGCGTTTTCCCGTATCTGCCATAATTTATTTGCCCTCTCAGACCCCTTGCCCTTCTGTCCTCCCCAGCTTGGCGGTTGGCGTGGGGGTCACGCCTGGCGTTGGCGCTACTTCGCCCCCACCGCAGCCCGCACTAAGAGACTGACGAACAGTATTGCGGGCTTCTTCATAGGATACTGCCTTCCTCAACAGGCGTGGTTGATACCTCACAAAAGCGGGGCATTACCGGCCTGTGCAGACAGTTTGCTCTCACTCCGGTCTGCTGGGGTTGCTTTAGATAGGCATACTAACACTGCAGTTGCGCACCGTCAAGGTGCGCCACACGGCCTTAATCC
>QIGA01000074.1 GCA_003229915.1 Chloroflexota bacterium | reverse complement strand
AAGATAGTCAACCCACCACATACGACCGTAGAGAGGAAAGGGCCGGGAACGATCGCCCTGCCCATCTCTTCGAGGAGAACAGCGAGATCGAGAAGATTGAGCCCACTGCCCCCGTATGCCTCTGGAAACACCAGTCCCATCCAGCCCAGGCCCGCCATTTTCTTCCACAGATCGGGCGGATAGCCCTTCTCGTCCTTTTCCATCTCGCGCACAAGGGTCTTGGGGCACTCCTTCGCCAGGAAATCACGGGCTGTATTCCTCAGCATTTCCTGTTGCTCACTGAGCGCGTAATCCATGCTCTCCTCCTTTTACTACGAAGACGGGCCAAGCAGCCTTGCATGAGCCGCAGTTAATCACAGAATACTAATTCCTAAATTTCCCTACAAGATTAGCCTATCCCGACTTCCAGACCATGAGACTCGAGAGCCGCCTTGATAACCGACACCTCATCACCCTCGTATGGTTTGAGTTCGTCCAGCTTGTATTCCAACCCCAGTCTGGTGTATTTCTGTTTGCCAAGCGAATGATAGGGCAAGAGGTCGATTCTCTTGAGCCCCAGCTCAGTCATGAACTTGGTCAGAGCGTTGAGGTTCTCCTCCGAATCATTATGTCCTGGAATCAAAGGCACTCTTATTATCATGGGCCTGCTGGCAGCAACCACTCTGGCGTTCTCCAGTATCAAACTGTTGTCGACACCCGTAAGCTCTCTGTGTCTCGCTGGATCCATATGCTTGATGTCGTAGAGCACCAGATCAGTATGCTCCAGAATCCTTTGCAGGCTCTCGGTCTTCACAAATCCGGTCGTATCCAGACAGGTATGGATGGCCGACTGGTGGCTCCCTGCGAAAAGGTGCCAGAGGAATTCCGGCTGATGAGCTGGCTCTCCGCCTGATGCGGTGATACCGCCGCCTGAGTTCTGGTAGAACAGTGAGTCCTTCCGCACCTCCTCCAGAACCTCTTCGACGGTCATGATCTTCCCGCTGATTTCTCTGGCTTTGCTAGGGCATACCTCAACACACTTGCCACAGCCCTGGCACAGGCTGCGATCTATCGCTATGGCTCCCTCAGGAGTCACTGTATTGGCCTTGTTGGGGCACGCCTCGACACACCGGTAGCATCTCGTGCACAGATTCTCGAAGTAGAAAAGCTGTGGGAATGGCTGCATGGATTCCGGGTTGCTGCACCAAAGACATCTCAGCGGGCAGCCCTTCAGGAAAACGGTGGTCCTGATCCCCGGACCGTCGCGGATCGCAAATCGCTCTATGTTAAAGACGCAGCCTCTTACATCGCCCTTCGCAGCACTTTCATGATTACGCAAAGACAAACCTCTCAAATCGATTATGAATGCGGCGACCTCTCCATCTCAGGGATGCGGTTTTGTCTGAGAGAGTCGGACCTAGCCTCTGGGGAGCCCCAGCCCTCTGGTGGCGATAATCTGCCTCTGAATCTCGGAAGTGCCGCCGGCGATCTTGTAGTGCGCGGATTCCTGGTAGATATGCGCAAACCATCCCTGAAGTTCTACGTATTTGGAATCTGACAGGAGCTCTCCGTAGGGGCCCATGATCTGCATACCCGTGTTGGCCATGTCGTAGGCCGTCTCGGTGCTTAGTAGCTTCGACATCGCGGTCTCATTCAGGGCAAACATCTTGTGCTCCTGCATCCAGGCGAGACGCAAGGAGATTACCCTGGACACAGCGAGCTTCATCTCCATCTCAGCCAGCTTACGTCGGGCCAGCGGATCCTCCGACAGCGGCTTCCCGCGGCGCTTGGCGTTCTTGACATAATCAACCAGTAGCTCCAATGGGCGATGGAATGCGCTGCTTGGGATTGCCCGTTCAAAGAGAAGCGCAGCCCCTATGATGTAGAACCCCTGATTCAGTTCACCGACCAGATTCTCCTTCGGAATGCGGACATCGTCATAAAATACCTCGGCCGAATGGTAGCCGCTCATGTTGTAGATGGGCCGGATGGTGATCCCAGGGGTGTTCTTCAGGTCAACTATGAGCAGAGAAATCCCTTTATGTTTCTTCGGATTGTCGGGATCGGTTCTGACCGCCAGCCAGCCGTAGTCGGCGAAGTCGGCCTTGGTGCTGAACATCTTCTGACCATTCACCAGGAAGTGGTCGCCCTTGTCTTCAGCCCTGAGGGACAGCGAGGCGAGGTCTGATCCCGACTGTGGTTCGGTGTAGCCTATGGAAAACTCGATTTCGCCGTGGGCAATCCGCGGCAGGTACTTATTCTTTTGTTCCTCGCTGCCATATATGAGGAGCGTGGGGCCTGCCACCATGGCTCCAATCACAGCGAATGGTGCCGGGGCGAAGGCAAGGCCCAGCTCATCCTGGATAACATAGTTGGTGAGCGCTGAAGCCCCCATGCCGCCCCATTCCTTGGGCCACACGGGGCAGAGCCAACCCCTTTCCCCCAGCTTGCGCAGCAATGCCCAGGTATCAGGACTGTACGGGTGGTCGTACCAGAAATCCTTTCTACTCTGCTCGGTAACCGCCTTCTGAAGGAATTCCCGGACCTCCAGCCGCAGGCGCTCTTGCTCAGGAGTGAAGCTGAAATCCATTGAGCCTGCCTCCGTTTCGCACGTTTTGTGGTCTCAAAGCCACACTACTTTTCTAGTCCAAGTACCTTCTGGGCTGTCTTATAGTAGACGTTTTCCAGAACCTCCGGCTTGTAGTCACCCGACTCCCAGTCGGTAAACAGCTTCTCGTAGGGGAAGAAGGGATAGTCAGAGCCGAACATAATCTTGTCTTTGATGCGATGGTTCAGCTCTCTTTTGAAGGTGTCATGGAAGTATTTGGGCCGCCAGCCGTGCACCTCGCAATACACGTTTTGCTTATGTATCATCACCGCGGTCATCTCTTCATGGAATGGCCAGGGATAGTGATGCCCGATGATGGTCAAGTTGGGGAATGCAACAGCGACATCATCCACATTGGGGATAGGGTTCTCGGTCGCCAGGCGTATGCCCATTCCCCCGCTCTGTCCAGCGCCACCGGCCGTCGCGCCCACCGTGATCTTGATGGGTACCTGCGCCTCCTGGCACATTTCATAGAAAGGCCACCACGTCTTGTCATTGGCTGGAACCCCCGCCATTCCGGTGACGAAAATGCCGAAGCTGCCGAGGTCTTTGATGCATCTCTCAACCTCTTTCAGCGCTCGCCATATTCCAAAGTCCAGTGGAATGCCAACCCAAAAACCCAGAACGACATCGGGGTAGTCTTTCTTCAGTTGCGCTATATAGTTGTGCCTGTCCTTCACGTGTTCGAATTCGGTGAAGCCGAAAGGCTTGCCGGTGGTAGCAAGGATCACTACCTGGACGCCGGCATCCCTCCAGTCCTGTGCCTGTTCATCTTCGGTCTTGATGCGCAGACCCACTGTCTTGAAATAGACGGCCAGTTGCTCTATCATCGCGGGGTCCCTGCTCACCGCCCCCTCCTTGGTGCTCATCAAGCACTCCAAATCGATGGCCTTCATGCACTGCCCTCCTTCAAAAAGGCTTTATTATAGCCTGCTCTTTGCTAGGCGAACACACCCTCTTTTGTCAGTTTCCTGATCTCCTCTCCCGACATGCCCAGGAGCTTGCCATAGACGTAGTTGTTGTCCTGCCCGACCTTGTGCATGGGGCCGAACAGGCATGGGGTCTCGGAGAAATTGATTGGCTCCGAGAAGACCGGCGATTTCCCGGCCACAGGCCATTTCACGCCCGGCTTTTCGAAGTCGGCGGCGTAGTATTCTGTTTCCTTGTAGAAATCGTGGCTCTTCAGATGCTCATTACTAGCGAGGTCCTCTCCCTTGGCCACTATGCCCGATGGCACTCCTGCCTTTTGCATTCTGTCCATGACCTGGTGGGCAGTGCGCTTTGATGTCCACTCGCCAACCAGTCGGTCCAGCTCTTTTACATTCTTGACTCTATCAGCGGCGGTGGCGAACTCCGATGATTTGGC
>QIGA01000047.1 GCA_003229915.1 Chloroflexota bacterium | reverse complement strand
GGTGATCTCTGTATTGCCGCCCGACAATAACCCCTTGAAGTAGCCAGAGCCACACCCGTACATGGAATCCACGGCTATCCTCAACCCCGCCTGACGTATCCGTTCGAGGTCGACCATCTCGGCTATGTGGCTCAGGTAGATCGGCGCTGGGTCGTAATACTCAATCAACCCCCGCTGCAAGCCATCGGCTAGGGGAAGGCGCTTTATCTCTCCGCCACTAAGGATTTTCTGAATGTTGCTTTCTAGCTCGGCAGTTACCTCAGGAGAGGCGCTGCCCGCATATTCGGGCTTGTATTTGAACCCGTTCCAGATGCTCGGGTTGTGACTGGCGGTAATGATCACTGCTCCGGCCGCCTGTTGAGCAACGATGGCGTAGCTGATCACTGGGGTGGGTGCAGCTTTGGGGTTGAGGTATACCCTGATCCCGTTGGCGGCGATCACTTCGGCGACCGCAGCGGCGAAATCTTCCGAGGCGAACCTGGTATCGTAGCCTACCAACAGACCCTGCGAAGCGACGCCATGAGTCAGCAGGTAGTCCGCCACCCCTTGGGCGCAAACGCGGACATTATCGAAGGTGAAGTCCTCAGCTACTACACCTCGCCAGCCGTCGGTGCCGAATTTGATCGTTGATGGCATTGTGGAACTACCTAGAAAGAAACAGAGTTATCTCCGATGGTGCTCCCTGGCCAGAGCCTGATGCCGTGCTCCAACCTGTTGTCGCTACCGACAACAGTATCATCGCTGAGAATCGAGCCGTCGCTGACCCATGTATTGTCACCGACAGCGCTATTGTTACCAATGACGCTACTTCTCACCGTTACACCTGCGCCCAGTTTGACATTCTGCCAGAGTATCGCCTCATCTATAGTACAACCTTGTCCTATAATGCAACCCGCGCCCAGAACGGCAGGCCCTGCTACCCGCGCATCTTCTCCTATGGAACAATCCCTGCCGATAACCACTGGGCCGATGATCTTGGCTGAAGGATGGATGTCGCAGCCGTCCTCACGCCAGATGTCGTCAGCTATCGATTTGCCTGGGAAGCGGGCAATGGCTTTACCCATGAGAATGTCGTGATGCAGCCTTAAATAGTCTTGGGGCACACCGATGTCGATCCAGTAGGCATTGGAACGATAGCCGAAGAAGGGGATACCCCGCTCCACTAAATCAGGGAAAAGCCCGCGCTCCAACATGTGGTGAACGCCGGACGGTATGAGGGACAACACCTCTGGTTCAAGGACATAGGTGCCGGCGTTGATGAGGTTGGTGGTCACTGTCTCCCTGCTTGGCTTCTCGATGAAGGCCTTAACCCTTGACTGTGAGTCGGTTTCAACTACCCCGTAAGCGGTCGGATCCTCCACAGGGGTGAGGGCGATGGTGGCCTTAGCCTTGTGCTCTCGATGGAACGCTATCATATCAGTGAGGTCGAGGTCGCTGAATATATCTCCGTTGAAAACCACGAAGGTGTCGTCCAAGAGCTGCTCCGCGTTCTTAACCGCGCCTCCAGTTCCCAACGGAGTCTCCTCTACTGCGTAGGTCAGGCTCAGTCCGAAACCGCTGCCGTCTTCGAAATGACGCTGGATGCGGTCAGGTAGATAGCAGATGGCGAGTATGGCCTCGTCTATGTGATGCCTCTTCAGGTTATCGAGCATGTGCTCCAAGAATGGCTTGTTTGCAACGGGAACCATGGGCTTGGGGACATTGCAGGTCAACGGGCGTAGTCTTAGTCCCTCTCCCCCAACGAGAATGATTGCCTTCACTATTTTCCCTCGCTCAGCTTGAGCCCTGCCTCCTCTCGCAGTTTCGCGGCCTTGTCAGTGCGTTCCCAGGGGAGGTTGAGGTCATCCCGCCCGAAGTGCCCGTAGGCAGCGGTTTGCTTGTATATAGGGCGGCGCAGCTCCAGTTCCTCGATAATAGCTCCTGGACGAAAATCGAAGTGCGCGTTGACCAGCTTGACGATAAGCTGTTCATCAACATTGGCTGTACCGAAGGTCTCGATGGAGACGGAGATGGGATGGGCTATTCCAATAACGTAGGATAGTTGAAGCTCCAGGCGATCGGCGAGTCCGGCGGCAACGATATTCTTCGCGGCGTAGCGGGCAGCGTATGCTGCGGAACGATCGACTTTGGTGGGGTCTTTGCCTGAGAAGGCTCCACCACCATGTCTGGCGATACTACCGTATGTATCGACCAGTATCTTGCGTCCGGTAAGGCCGGCGTCTCCCATCGGCCCGCCGATCACAAAGCGGCCGGTGGCATTGATATAATATTTGGTCCTCTTGTCGAGGAGATGGTGGGGGATTATCTTCCCAATCACCAGCTCCTGGATGTCTCTGTGAAGGGTCTCGTTGCTGACTGTCGCGTTATGCTGGGCTCCGATGGCAACTGCCTCCACACGCTTGGGGATACCATAGTTATACTCAACAGTTACCTGAGACTTTCCATCGGGGCGCAGGTAGGGGAGCGATCCATCCTTTCTCACTTCGGCTAGGCGTTTACATAGCTTGTGTGCCAGCGAAATGGGCAGAGGCATCAGTTCAGGGGTTTCGTTGCAGGCGAAGCCTATCATCATCCCCTGGTCGCCGGCTCCCAGAGTCTCTCGCTCATTTGAATTCCTCTGTTTCTCACGAGTCTCCAGCGAGTGGTCTACTCCCATCGCGATGTCCTGTGACTGTTCCTTGATGGAGACCATGACACCGCAGGTTTCGTAATCAAAGCCATACTTGGCTCGAGTATAGCCAACGTTACGCACCGTGTCTCTTGCGATCTGTGGTATCTCAATATAACAATCGGTGGTGATCTCGCCCGTGACGATGACCAGGCCTGTGGTAGCCATGGTCTCGCAGGCCACCCTCGCCATAGGGTCTTTGGCCAGGATAGAATCCAAGACTGCGTCTGAGATCAGGTCACAGAGCTTATCGGGATGTCCCTCGGTGACCGATTCCGAGGTAAGCAGCATCGAGGGTGATTTTGTGAATGAGGTAGTCACTGGCCTCTCCTTTTCTAAGTTCCTAACTCCCAACTCTCCTGGTATCGTTTCTGCTCAGGGGTCAGGCTGTCAATTGTGATCCCCATAGCGTTGAGCTTGAGTCTGCCCACTTCCTTGTCCACTCCCTCAGGGACTGGGTAAACCTTGGGCTCAAGTTCCTTGCCTTTTCCTATCATGTATTCAGCGCAAAGAGCCTGATTGGCGAAGCTCATATCCATAACACTGGCGGGGTGACCTTCAGCGGCCGTAAGGTTGATCAGTCTGCCTTCTCCCAGAAGGAAAAGATTCTTTCCCCCGGGCAAGGTGTACTGCTCGACAAACGGTCGAATCTGCTTCTTGTCCTCTACGAGGCTCTCCAGCGCTGGTATATTGATCTCCGCGTTAAAGTGCCCGCTGTTGGCCAAAATCGCTCCGTCTTTCATCGCCAGCATGTGTTCTCTATCGATGATGTTCAGCCCCCCAGTTACCGTGATGAAGATATCTCCGGTTTTGGCTGCCTCTAGCAGGGGCATAACCCGGAAGCCATCCATTACCGCTTCCAGGGCAGGTATGGGTTCAACCTCGCATATTACGACATGCGAGCCAAGTCCCTTCGCTCTCATCGCCGCCCCCCGGCCGCACCATCCGTATCCACAGATAACCACCTGCTTGCCCGCCCAGAGGATATTGGTGGCTCTGGTGATGCCATCGATAGTGCTTTGCCCGGTGCCATAGCGATTGTCGAAGAAATGCTTTGTTTGGGCGTCGTTCACCGCGACAATGGGGTATTTTAGCTTCCCCGCATTTTCCAGGCTTCTCAGCCTGATCACCCCTGTAGTGGTCTCCTCTGTTCCCCCGACTATGTTATCGACGAGCGCTCCACGGTCCTTGTGAATAGATGCCACAAGGTCTGCGCCATCGTCCATGGTGATATGAGGGCTATGATCCAGGGCAGCGTTGATATGCTTGTAATAGGTCTCGCTGTCCTCTC
>QIGA01000219.1 GCA_003229915.1 Chloroflexota bacterium | reverse complement strand
GGGGCGTTCCATTGAACGCCCTAACGCCCGTGAGATTGCTTCGCTGCGCTCGCAATGACACGAGTCGAAGGGCTCGCAATGACACCCAAAACCCTGGCTTTTAAAGTCAATCTCTATTGCGGTGTCGGTTCGAATCGCCAGGATTATTGACAGGTTAAGGGAGGCAACATTTGCTGTCAGACGTATGCCCCCCCCAAATTCTTCTTATTGTATGCGCAATGGCAGTGCCCTGGCCAAGACCTCAACGTGATGAGGGTGGTCACAAAGCTTCTATCCGAGGAAAGTGCTAGCGGAGCGGGGTTGAAGGTGAGGGGCTTTCCCTGAACTCATGCGCAAGTGTGATGTAGTTGTATCAGCGTACGAGTAGCGTCAGTGGCACGGCTTTGCACCGATCCGGGGGTTTCCACGTATGATTCTGGGTCGCCTAGCTGCCTTCGGCCGGTACTACATACGCGTCGGGACGTTCTTGGAACCGATCCAGGCAGCGCTGGGTGCAGAAAAAGTGGCGAACATCCTGGTGGGTGGCAAAGAAGGTTGCTGTCCACTGGTCCACTTTCATGCCGCAAACCGGATCCCGCACCCATGAATGAGTTTCCTCCTTGCGGTCCCGTAGCTTGCCATCCTCCAGCCAGAGGATGCGGTCGGCCACGTCCTCCAGGCGGGGGTCATGGGTCACAATGACCACTGTGCGCCCTTCATCTCTTGCGATGTCGTGGAGGATCATCATCACTTCGAAGCCTGTTTTGGAGTCCAAGTTGCCCGTTGGTTCGTCAGCTAATATCAGCTTTGGCTCATTGATCAGGGACCTGGCGATGGCAACCCGCTGCTTCTCACCCCCCGAAAGGTCCCTGGGCAAATAGTGCTTTCGCTGGTGGATACCTAGACGGCTCAGCAGTTCAGAAGCCCGCTCCTTAGCTGGCTTTGCTTCTCCGGGAGGTATCAGAGTTGAGGGATAAAGCACGTTCTCTTGTACCGTAAGGCTGGAAAGCAGGTTGAAGGCTTGGAAAATGAACCCGATTTTCCGGGCTCGAATGTCCGGGAGACCGGACTCGTTCATGGAGGTGATCTCCATACCGCTGATGAAAATTTGGCCCGATGTGGGCCGCAGTAGCCCTCCCAGCATGGAGAGAAGAGTGGTCTTGCCGGAGCCCGACGGACCCATGATGAGCACCAGTTCGCCCTCACGAACGTCAAGCTGCACGTCATCCACAGCGCGTACGGCGGTGTGCCCAGCACCATACACTTTGGTGAGGCCAACGGTTTGTACCACGGTCTTGCCTGTGATTTTCTCTGTCATAGCTGCTCCTTTAGCCCTTGAATACGATCCCGGGCTCTACACGAGTGATGCGGTACGCCGGAAGCAATGCCGCTATTAATGCAATGATCAGCGAGGCCAGGCCCAACTTTATGATACTACCCACCGGGTAGGCCAGGGCAATTTCCGGGGCTATGGCTGGGATCACGATCTGAGCTAGATACGCCAGTGCTATGGCGATGCCAAGTCCTAGAAACGCAATGACCAGTGTTTGAAGCATCACCAGAGCCAGCAAATAGCGATTCTTTGCTCCCAGCGCCTTGATGATGCCATACTCCTTGGCGCGTCGCACCGTCGCCGTGTACATGGTGAGCCCGATAACCAGCGCTCCAACCACAAAGCCCACCAGTGTCATGACCCTTATAATATCTGTTCCCATTTGGCGAGCCATGGAGCGGTCGCTGGCCACGAAGGCATCCTTGGACATGGCGTTTATCCCAGGGATAGTTTGCCTAATACGCTCTGCCATGGTCTCAGGCGAACTCCCTGGTTCTACCGTCACCAGAAAATAGCTGGCTGCTCCCGGCGTCGACAGCAGAGCCTCCAGGTCGGCGTAGGTCAGGAAGGTGATGGAGTTGACCATGGAAAAGGTGCCTTTGGACAGGCCTGCCACTCGGAATTGGCGGTTCAAGATGGTGACAGAGTCTCCCAGGCCGACATCACCCTTTCGGGCCAGGATGTCAGAGAGGATGACCTCGCCGGGGCCAGGCTTGCCAGTCCCCTCGGCTATCTCCCACGGACCGCCTCGGGCGGTGTTCTCTTTTAATCCCACGATGTAGGAGAACCACTTCTCCCCCCCGATCTTCACGAAATTGTTGACGTACAGAATGGCTGTCACTTCCTTTACACCCGGGACGGCGGAAATAGCCTCGTCCAGGTTGCCGGGCAGAAACGAGGTGGCCATATGCATGTTAGAGACGCCCTCTTGCATCACCCAGACATCGGCATCGGCCTTCTGAGGATAGGTGACTATCTGCTCCGAGGTTCCGACAAAGACACCCTCCAGAATCAGGATCAGGAGCAGCGCTGCAGCCACACCGCCCAGGCTGAATAGCAGCCGACCTCGTTCCTGGAAGAGATTCTTGATCGCTAAACGTATCATCGCTCTACTGCCTGAACACAGTAGCCGGGTCAACCCCGGCCACCTGACGGATGGGTATGACTGAGGCTGCCAGGGCCATGATCGTGGCAGCGATACCGCTGCGTAGCAGCACCTCTCCATCCCACGCGACAACGAGGTACTGGGGTGCCAGCCACGTCATCAACGCAGCCACGCCCAGGCTGACCAGGAACCCCAGAGCCACGCCTGCGCCTGCAAAGACAAGGGCCTGGCCCAAAACATACTGATACAGCCGGGAGTTCCGCGCACCTATGGCCTTCATGATGCCGTATTCCCGTAGACGTTCAAATACGGAGGCGTACAGGGTGAGGCCAATGACCAGTATGCCCACCACGTAGGCCACTCCTACCAGCAGACCAATTATCGAGCCTATCAGTCCCTTGGCCACGGCAACATCGTTCGCTGCCAGTTCATCGGGTGTAGTCACATCAACAACGGGCACAGCCGCCTCTATCGCCTTGCGCACCTGAAACACCTCCACGCCCGGCTGCACCTCTATCAGGAGGAAACTGAAACTGCCTCCATCGGCCTGCTGGGATATCTCAGATACGGAGAGGAAGGCCATAGCATCCTCCAAGTCGATGAACACATAGGGATTGAACATGGAGGAGGTCTCCGCTGAGAGCCCAACGATCTGGAAGTCCTTGCCCAGCAGTTCAGTTTGCTCACCTATATCCAGGTTGTACTTCCGAGCCAGTCCGTAATCCATTACCAGCTCGCCGGGGGCAGTGACGTTTCGGCCTGCCTGGAGGCGCCACGGTCCGCCGACGTCTTCGTAGCCGATGATGTAGATTGGGGTTTTCCTGTCACCCTGGCTAAATACCACCGGCGAACCTACCAGCGGGGATACCTTTTGCACACCAGGGATACCCTCTACAGACTCCAGTGTGTCGGCAGGGAGCACCGAGCGAGCACCGGTCATGCCGGTTACCCCTGCCTGTGTGCCTATGAGCTGGACCTGGAGATGCTGTGGGTAGGCCTCTATCTGCTGCCATAGCCCCACCTTGAAGCCTTCCAAAACTACCACGAGCACAATAGCAGCAGCTATCGCCAGCACGCTGAGCAGTATGCGGCTACGGTCGTAAATCAGACCGCGGTACAGAAAACGCAGCATTTGCCCCAACCTTGTATATTGCTGAGCCTCATTATCACTTACTTGGTGGCTCTTTCGACTACCGTGAGCAGCTCGTTAACATAATCGTCGCTACGATCGTCCCGCCTCAAAGCATCGCGGACACAGCCACGGATGTGATCCCGCAACATGATCACCGCTACTTTCCGACTCGCCGCAGTTATCGAGGAAAGCTGGCTAAGCACATCCACACAGTATCTATCCTCCTCGATCATCCGCTGGATGCCCTTGAGTTGCCCTTCCATTCTCCTTAGACGTATCAATATTTCCTGCTTGTCTTCTACGTACGAAGGCATTTGCCCACCTCCCACGGAGTCGATGCCCATGGGGGGCACCACACCACCTAACATACACTATATTAGGTATCACTGTCAAGAGGCTTATCCCCCCACC
>QIGA01000059.1 GCA_003229915.1 Chloroflexota bacterium | reverse complement strand
GGGTGGTATCGCCGATGGCAGAGGGCTGGTCGCTGCTCTGGCACTGGGCGCTGAGGGGGTATGGTGCGGCTCGATGTTCCTCCTATCACCGGAAGCTACATTTACCGAGCTCCAGAAGGACAAAGTCATCGCCGCCACCGAGCGCGATGCGGTGATAAGCAAGGCGGTCAGCGGCAAGACATTGCGACAGATCAGGACTCCCTATACTGAGGCATGGGATAAGGGGCCTGTGCCGCCGCTGGGCTGGCCTTTTCACAGTCTTCTGACCATGGACATAGTGATATACGCATATGAACACAAAGACCAGCCAGAGTATGATGACATGCTGGTGACGCCGACAAGCCAGGCCACGAGGCTTCTGAACAAGCGAAGGACTACCAAGCAAATAATCGACGATATGGTGGAGGAAGCTATAGCTATCCTGGAAGAAGGCTTTCCACAGAGGGTGCAGTGGCAGTAGGAGCTGAGCGCAAACACAGATAGCGGAGCAAAGAGTAAAGAAAGTGGTGCTTCCCTTTCTGGGAAGCACCACTGTTTTGTTTTCCTTCTCTAACTACAAACCCGCGATACAGCAACTGACGGTAGCACTGGCGGGGAATCCGCCCAGGTTGTGGGTCAGTCCCAATTTAGGATCCTTCAACTGCCGCTCACCACACTTGCCCTGCAGTTGCTTGTAAGTCTCATACATCATCCTCAGACCGCTAGCGCCAATCGGATGCCCGAATGATTTCAGGCCACCATCGGTCTGAACCGGCAGCCCTCCAGTAAGCTCGAAGAATCCAGAGTCAATATCTTCCTTTACCTTCCCCCTGGGGCTGAACTCAAGATCCTCCATGGTAACAGCCTCGGTGATGCTGAAGCAATCGTGAACCTGGGCCATGCTTATCTCCTCACGGGGGTTCTTTATCCCCGCCTCAATGTAGGCTTCTTTCCCAGCGCGAACCGTCTCGTATACACTGGTGTACTCGAAGTCAGACCTGCTGAAGCCCTGAGATTGCCCCACGGATATCTGCAGCGCCTTGATGTATACAGGGTCAGGCCTGAATTTCTTGGCCACATCTGCACGAACCACGATCGCCGCCGCCGCCCCATCGGTCACGCCACAGCAATCGAACAACCCCAGAGGCCAGGCTATGATCGGCGCATTCAGAACCTGCTCTATCGTGACCTCTCGGCGTAAGTGCGCTTTGGGGTGTTTAGCGCCGTTGCGGTGGCTCTTCACCGAGATCATGCCTATCATCCTCTTGCCTTCCTGCGGGCTCAGGCCATATTTCGCAAAGTACGCTGTTGCCAGCAAGGCAAAGACGCTGGGGCCGCTCGCGCCCTGAGACCCTAGTAGCCCCCTGCTGGTGCTCGGAAAGGGTATATCGCCTAACCCAGCCCAGCCCGTGTCCTTGAGTTTATCGAAACCAAGAGTCAGAACTACGTCATATATACCTGCGGCCACGGCATAAGAGGCGTTTCTCAACGCATCCGAGCCTGTGGCACACATATTCTCCACCCTGGTAACGGGGATGTAATTAAGCTTCAGAGGCTCTGCCAAGCACCTCCCGGTATCACCGGAGAACATGGTCCCCACCCAGGCGGCCTGGATGTCCTTCTGCTCAATACCAGCATCCTCATAAGCCTCCAGAGCCGCCTCGATGATCATGTCATCGGCGCTGGCATCCCACCTCTCTCCAAACTTGGTGCAGCCCATGCCAATTATGGCAACTCTATCCTTGATACTCTCCATTGCCCCTCCTTAAACTAGTACATGGACAACTGCGGGCCTAGAATCTCACCGGTCCGCATTTCCACCAATAGCTATGAACTCCACCCACATAATGCATCCACCTGAACGTCATCTCCACATCCATGCCATTCGCGGTCTCATCAGGTTCACGATCGGTCATATTGCACGTGATCCGACCACCACCATCAAAGTCAACCACCGCGACAGTAATCGGCGGGACTTCAGTGATGGCTAGATTATCATGAGAGAAACTGGTGAGTTTGCCCTGCTTGTCAGCAAAGGAATACGGCTCATACTGGTCCACAGCGTAGCATACCTGACACACTCTCTGCACCGGGTACTGGGGCGTGCCACAATTCTGGCATCTGGAACCATGCAGAGATAGCCCCCACGCCTGATCTCTCCAGAGGGCAGACAATGAGATAGTCGGCCGGTCAGGACGAGACTGAGGCTCCATATACATGAGCCCGCGCCAGAGCACGTACTGCTGGTAATTCACCATCATGCGTTTCGACTCCAGGTGATGCTTTATCCCTCTTCGATCCCGGATATTCTCTATCTGCCCGTTGACCTTGAAGATCAGGGCATCGCAGCCATCGCCATAGCCACCAACCAGGATTCTATCGCCATCTCTGGTCTCCTCCAGCGCCGCTACCAGCAGCATGAGCGGCATAGCTGTACCGGTAAGACCCGTACTCACGAACATGGGGTCCTGTATCTGCTCGGGATCGAATTTCAGTATCTTCGCCGCCGCATTGATATGCCTGGGATCACCAGTGTAAAAGGCGACCCTGGCGAAGTCCTGCGGCTTCAGATCATACTTGCTCATAGCCGCGGTAACCGCCTCTGGAACCATGCGAGTATACCCTTTCTCACGGAGAAAGCGTTCCTCGTAGCTACGGACGAAGGTATCTTTGTCTGACCTCCACTGGTCAAAGAAGTCTTCGGATACAGTATGGCCTCCAACAAACTCAGCAGCTACCGCGTCACTGCTTATCAGGATAGCCCCAGCTCCGTCGCCGAAAAACATCTCATTCATCCCTTTGGCACCCGCCAAGCGAAGGTCGGCGGCTGTTACCAGAACATTCCTGGCTGACCCCGCCTTGACGGCATCGATCGCTGCTCTCAAGGCGGTTGTCCCTGCCCTCAGGGACCCTCCAAAGTCCGCAGTAAGTATATCTCTTCGCAGAGCCATTGCCCCAGCTATGGTTGTTGATGCTTGCTTCTCCTTATAGGGAGAAGTAGTCGAAGCAAAGAACAAGCCATCGATTTCCTGCCGGTCGATGCCTGTTGCACAATCCCAAGCGGCAGCGAAAGCCATTGTTAAACTATCCTCATCGTAGTTAGCGACAGCTTTTTCCCCAGGTACAGGAAAAGGGCTTTGCCACGCTTTGACGATCTCAGACCGTTCCAGCCTATATAAGGGTATATAGGCCCCATACGATCTAATGCCTACCATTTGTGCCTCCTTTCACAACGCTGACCATAGCAAATTATAGCATGGAAGCTATCTGCCCACAATCCTCGGGCCCCAGCCAACATCGATCCTCTTTCGTACCCGCAGACAATCAACAAGCCAAGGGTTCCAGGCCCGAAAGTCGGGGTAAGAGCGCCAGCCTTGTGCGTCGCCTTCGGCTCAACCAGACTATGGAGGAGACAGGATTCTGCAGCGAACCAAAGCATTGGGCTCAGGCTAATGCTCGCAATAGTACCAGTAGTCTCAATCGTACTGGTACTCGTCTATTACTATTTCCTTCGTTCCTTCGGGACATTTGGGTGATTGTGCTCCGCTAGAGCACGAAATAGACTTTTATTGGTGGGAGCGCAGTCAACAAGCCGGTTTCGGACTGACTTCCACCCAGCAAAAACAGCAGTGATTCGGTTATGACGCTCAAAAACATAATAGCTTCCTGCCTTGTAATCTCTCTGGGAGCAATCCTCGCCATACATTTCATCCTTTTCTGGCTGTATGGCGGGGTATTTATCTATGAGAGCAACAAGATCATCCTGACCATAGAGAGTGTGATGAGCGTAGCTATTCTCGGCTTTGGGATAGAGCGGCTCGTAAGCTCAGCTAACCTAAGATACCAGCGCCGGGCGCCGACTATTTCCCGCAACAAGACACCGGAGCAATCGCTCACCGAGCAGGTTGCTTCACCCATCTTCCTCCGAGGAGATAGCAGAGCAACTATCCCAGCCACCACTATGGCCACAATGATGCCCGCAAAGACCACCCTGCTTATCGACAGCGATGCGCGCCATGTTGAGA
>QIGA01000193.1 GCA_003229915.1 Chloroflexota bacterium | reverse complement strand
AGGAGGAGTGGAACAACAAATTCCCTGAGAAGCCCTATCCCAAAGGCATTGCGGAAATCATAATCGCCAAGCACAGAAACGGTCCTGTAGGGCGAGTCCATCTTTTCTTCCGAGATCGAATAGCGAAGTTCGAGAACCTGGAGAAAGTCGGTGCCGAGAGGCCGAGCTTGCTATGAAGGAATTCAGCGGTTTCCCGAGCAGAACGAAGTACACCCCGATTCCGAACGTGTTCTTCAGTGCGGTGCTGCCTGAGATCGATGACCTGGCCGAGCTTAAAGTCACGCTCCACACCTTCTGGGCCGTGTACCAGAAACGCGGCTACCCCCGCTTTGTAACATACCATGAGCTCCTTGCCAGCCCAGTGTTGATGAAGGGACTGGGGAGCAATGGCTCACCAAGTCAGCTTCTGCAACGCAGCCTGGACCAAACGGTGAACCGGGGCACGCTACTCCACATGACCCTGGAGCGTGATGGCGAGGTTTACAACCTCTATTTCGTGAATACCGAGGCCGACAGGCGTGCGGTGGACAGGATAAAGAGCGGCGAACTCAAGGTCGGGGAATTGGTGGTGAGTGAGCCGTATCAAGCGGACCGAGAACGGCCCAACATCTTCAGCCTGTATGAGCAAAACATAGGCATGCTTTCCCCGATGGTTGTCGAGGAGCTTAAGGAAGCGGAGAAGACCTACCCTGCCTCATGGATTCAAGACGCCTTCAAAGAAGCGGTTGACCTCAACAAGCGCAACTGGAGATACATCTCGCGCATCCTGGAAAGATGGGCAGCGGAGGGCAAAGATGATGGAGAGCATAGGCGACGTCCTAAAGCGGAGTCCGACCCCGAAGAGTACTACAGAAGGTATAGACACCTCCTCAAGAGATAGTGTCATCGGGGAAGGCGAGGACGACCAGTGCCCCCTCTGCAAAGGGAGGGGCTGGCTGCGCTTCGACGTTCCCTACGGACACCCCAACTTCAGTAGATTGGTGCCGTGTAAGTGCACGGAAAACGAATTCGAGCAGGAACACCTCTCCAGACTAGAGCGGTATAGCAACCTGGGCTCCTTAACCCGCCTCACCTTCGATAATCTCCTGCCGCGAGGTCGCAGCAGCGACCCCCAAAACCAGGAGTTATTCTCTCATTGCTGCCAAGTGGCCAGAGATTTCGCCCAGGAGCCCAAAGGGTGGCTGGTTCTGAGCGGCCCCAGCAGCTGCGGTAAGACCCATCTGGCAGCAGCCATAGCCAACTACCGGCTGCAGGGCGGGCACCAAGCATTCTTCATGATTGTACCCGACCTTCTTGACCACCTCCGGACCACATTCAGCCCCAGCAGTGATATCGCCTACGACGAGCTCTTTGAGCGGGTGCGCAATGCCCCACTGCTGGTACTCGACGATCTGGGGAGCCAAAGCAGCACCCCCTGGGCCGGGGAGAAGCTGTTCCAGATCCTGAACCACAGGTTCAATGCGGAATTACCTACGGTGGTCACGACCATTGATCCGGAGGAACTGGACGAGCGACTGGCTGCCAAGCTGCGAGACCCTGCCATAGCGCGCCAGTGCGACCTGGAGAAGCCTCAACTGCCGCTCTTTCAGCAGGTGGGGGGCCTCAGCTCCCAGTTCCTGGCCGACAAGACCTTCGAAACCTTCGATGCCCGGGGAATGAACGCTGACGGAAAGGGGAGGGATAGCCTCCAGATTGCCCTAAGGGAAGCCCGTCAGTTCGCTGAGACACCCGAGAACTGGCTCGTTCTCACCGGTGTGCACGGATGCGGCAAGACCCACCTGGCGGCGGCCATAGCCAACTATCAGCTCAGGGCAGGACGACCCGTCTTCTTCACCGTGGTGCCCGACCTACTAGACCACCTTCGCTCCACCTTCAGTCCCGAAAGCAGGGTGACCTACGATCGGGTCTTCGAATCTGTGAAGACAAGTCCACTGCTAATACTGGACGATCTGGGCACCGAGAGCAACACGTCGTGGGCTCAGGAGAAGCTCTACCAGATACTGAACTACCGTTACAATTCCCAACTGGCCACAGTGATCACCGTGGCTGGCTTTCTGGAGGGGATCGAAGGCCGCTTGAGTTCGCGGCTGACGGACCCCAAGATCAGCATTGTGATCCCCATCGTTGCCCCCGACTACCGAAGCCAGATCAAGCCATCGGAGAACACCGGGACTCCCAGCCAGTCACGAAGAGGGCGTAGACCCGCAAGGTAGAGTTCTACCCCCAAATGCCCTCTGCCTCGATACTGGCCTCCGCCAATTCCAGGGTGGGATGGAGGAGTTATCTGAAGGGAGCAGGCAGGTAATCAGGAAAGCCATTGGTACGCCAGGTATACTAGGACGGCCACGACTGCAATGAAGACGAGAAGCATCCCGATCTGGAGCAGCATGCCAGCCACTATCATCCTGATCGGGAAGAGTATGAGCCTTACCAGCAGCTTTAAGATCGTTGCCACTATCTTGAATGGAAGGAATATGACCTGCAGCAGCATGCCGTGATTATATCAGTCAACGCTTCGGTAGGCAATGAGAGGGAACTGTTGGGGAGAGCATCGGGGAAACCGTTCCTTGGATACGGCATCATCACACCGTGAGAAGACCGAGGATCAGAAGCTCAGCCAGCCTACCACGTAGCCAACACCCAACACCCAAGCCCCTATCCACAGAATGGCCCCAATGATCGTACCTGCCGTGTTAATCCTGCCCACCGTTTTCACGACAACCTCCCTTTGGTGGCAACCATCGACAATCCGAACTTGATAGACGACTTCTCCAGCCGTACGCCCTATGCGGCAGTGGTTGTTTTCGTTGCCTCGCTTCTCGCTTCCTCACCCTCCACGCTAAATCTCTCCACCTGCCCCCGGAAGCCGAGACTGCTGTTCAACCTATCTTTTATATAGTCTACCAATTGCCTTTTGGTGGCATGGCTGGCCCAGCTTTTATCCAGATTGAGCGTCACCTTAAACGTAATTTGGTTGTTGCTCATCTCTTTTCCCTCACAGCTTTTTTGCGCGACCTCATGGCGGCGTTAAGGAAATCCTGAACTAGGCGCTGGCCTCGACATGACTTTCATTCCCTTGGTCAAGCCCACCGCTTCTGGCATAGACATTCCTGCTGATGTCCCTGAGCAAATAGCTGGCCAGACTCAAACCGTCAGCCTTTCCAGCCTTGTAAGCCTTGCCACGGATGTCCCTGTCTTCTTGAGACTGTTTCCTGGCTACCTCCGCAAACCTTTCAAGGGAGCCAATCAGCCTCCAGTTCTGTTGCATGTCAGCCACCTCGTCAATAGTGATCGGTTTAGCCACTGCAGCCCCTAATGGCCCTATTGGACTTACGGACTGCATCCGTCCCTATTATAAATATGTAAATGATCTCTAGTCCGATACATAACACAATAGATGCGGACTATGGACTTTTACCACTTTTCATCAGGTTTGTCAAGACCCTATTCAGCAAATAGCCGATCCTCAGTACTACTGGCTACGAAGAACTGAAACCATCTTTGTAGAACAAGCAGGACATCTTCTGTTAAACGAACGATTGTTGCAGTCGGGGAAAACCCGTCAAAGCCGACAAGCCACACACATAGCATATATGTGCTATAATAGGATAATATTAAGGAGCGGACTCCACAACCGTTTGGGGGGAGACAGTGATGAGCAAGCCAGTTAAAGCTGTTGATGTAGCCCAATATATTCTTGACAAGCAAGGTCGCTTGACAACTTGGAAACTACAGAAGCTCTGTTATTACTCACAAGCATGGTCTCTTGTATGGGATGAAGAGCCTTTATTTAATGAGAGAATAGAGGCATGGGCTAACGGCCCGGTAATACCTGCGCTATATGAGAAACATCGAGGCCAATTCTACGTTTCCCGTGCAGGGGGCAATCCAGAGAAGCTCACCTCAAGCCAACAGGAAACCTTGGATGCCGTAATCGATGTATATGGCAACAAGACTTCTAGTTGGTTGAGTGAACTTACTCACCGTGAGGCTCCTTGGCGTGATGCCC
>QIGA01000176.1 GCA_003229915.1 Chloroflexota bacterium | reverse complement strand
CAGCGAAGCAATCCCACCATATAAATTATATTCAAGATTGCTTCGGCACCCTACGACTGGCTCAGGGTGCCTCGCAAAGACATGGAGATGTAGCAACTGACCGGTGTTCTGATCGCTGTTTTGGGGCCAGCATAAATTGTTGCCAATCGCTTGATTAGCTGGTATAATCCAGACAGGTTGAACCTTTAACTCAGTCCAGAGAGGCTGGGAAGGGAGAGAAAGGTGATCCCAGGTCAGGGCAATCAAATAGAGACGAGGAGTACCTCGGCCCCTTGAGGGCGGAGGTTTTTTTTATGCCTGAAAGAGTAATAATGTCAGGGGATGAGATACGCCGGGCGCTGGTTCGCATTGCTCACGAGGCGGTGGAGAGTATCGACGGCTGTGCGGACCTGGTTCTGATCGGAATACACACTCGTGGCGTGCCTCTCGCTCACCGCATCGCAGAGGTGATAAAGGGTTTCGAGAAGGTGGAAATCCCTGTCGGTGCCCTCGATATCGGGCGATACCGCGATGATCTTTCCTCCCTGGGGATTCAGCCGGTTGCTCGCCCGAACCACATTCCCACCAGCATCACCGACAAGGATATTGTCTTGGTCGACGACGTCCTGTTCACTGGAAGAAGTGCTCGCGCCGCTATGGATGCCTTAATCGAACTCGGGCGCCCCCGGCGCATTTGGCTGGCTGTGCTCATCGACAGAGGCCATAGGGAGCTCCCGATCAAGGCCAACTTTGTGGGGAAGAACATCCCCTCTTACAAACTTGAGCGGGTTCAACTGCGGTTGAGGGAGACTGACGAGGTGGACGAGGTGGTGATCATGGATCCCACCGAAGCTGCAGCGGTGCAGAGTCGTAGAGGTTGAGATGCCCATTAGCTTCGCGAATAGGGACCTGATAAACATAGAGGACTTCACGAATCAGGAGATCGAGGCTGTTTTCTCTTTGGCCGACGAGATGGCTGGTTCACTGAGGGAACAGTCTGACGTGTGCCGGGGAATGATAATGGCGAGCCTGTTCTTTGAGTCGAGTACCAGGACGCGGCTGTCGTTTGAGGCTGCGATGAACAGGTTGGGGGGCAGGGTTATTTCCGTGGTGGAGATGGGCAATACCTCGCTGGCGAAGGGTGAGAGCATTGCTGATATGGCGAGGGTGGTGGGAAGTTACGCAGACATAATTGTGATCAGACACCCGTGGGAGGGAGCGGCCAAGGTGGTCGCCGACTACGCTGATGTCCCGGTGATAAATGCCGGCGATGGGGGGCATGAACATCCCACCCAGACGCTGTGTGACCTCTATACCCTCAAGAAAGAGCGACAAACCCTTGAGGGATTGAAGATCGCTCTATGGGGGGATTTGAAATATGGGCGGACGGTGCATTCGCTGGCCTACGCACTTGCCAGATTCGGCGCGACCATCCATTTCCGTCCTGGCCCTGGTCTTGAGTTGCCGGAGCATGTCGTGAGGAAGCTGACTACGGAGTACGCAGGCAGGCTGGAGAAGTATGACGGCGTGGAAGATGTGGACGAAAAAGGCCTTTTCCCACTGGATGCTGTGTACGTAACGCCTAGCGGCCCCCATCAGCTCGCGAATATACCCGCTGTCGGCATTCAAATCGAGCTGGAGAGAGGGGTTGATGCCCTCTACGTCACCCGGCTGCAGAAGGAGAGACTTGATACTGGCGCAGAGGGACAAGAGGTGGACAAGAGCTACCGGGTAGTGGACAAAAGACTGCTCGGGGAGAAGGGATTTGAGGATACGATCGTCATGCATCCCCTGCCCCGCGTGGATGAGCTCGCCTATGAGATAGATGCTGATCCGCGCAGCATGTACTTCAAGCAGGCGGAACGCGGAGTGCCGATCAGAATGGCTCTGCTGGCGCTACTTCTGGGGGCCAGGGAGGTTGATATTCCTGAGAAGAGGGGGCAGCCCTTCGAACAGGAGAGGGGCTATCCTGTCTATAGGAGCGACACCGGGCTCAGATGCCAGAACGGGACGTGCGTCACCAGCCAGCAGACTGAAACGCGCTACATTAGACCTGAGTTCCAGATGGTATCGAGGGAGCCTCTAACGCTGAGGTGTGCCTACTGCGAACACGAAATCCATCCCAAATACATAGCCAGTTCAAAATGGCATCAGGGCATCGCGGAGAACAAAAGGTACTATTACGCGGACAGTTTCATGCTGGGGCGAATACACCCTGAGAATCTCATCATTTTCGATTCAGAGGATGATGCTCTGGCGAGGGGGTTCAAACTTGGCAAGAGACTCGTTCATGGATGATAAGGTGTGTGGTATCAATGACAACTGAGCGACTGGATCGCCAACTTGGGAATATGCTTATCCGCGGTGGCCGTATTATCGATCCCTCACAGGACATCGATGCCATCGGCGACCTGTTCATCTCTGAGGGCAGGATCGGCTGGCTGAACATGGAGCGTGCCGGTTCTCTGCCTGAGGACTGCTCGGTAGTTCATGCCGAAGGTATGGTGGTCTGCCCCGGTTTCATAGATATTCACTGCCACCTGCGCCAGCCGGGATTCGAGGAGAAGGAGACTATCGCCACGGGAACCCGTGCTGCGGCCAGGGGTGGATTCACCACGGTCTGCTGTATGCCCAACACTGATCCTCCTGTAGATACGAAGGCTGTCGTGGAATACATTAAGAGGGTAGCCGCAGAAGAGGGCGTAGTTCGCGTCCTGCCTGTAGGGTGTGTGACCAAAGGCAGGGCAGGAAGCGAGCTCGCCGAACTCGGCGAGCTTTCCATATCTGGCGCCGTCGCCTTCAGCGATGATGGCAGGCCCGTGGCCGATTCTTCTCTCATGCGCCGTGCTCTGGAGTACAGCCGGGACTCCGGCTTACCGATCATCGATCACTGCGAAGACCTAATCCTCAGCCAGGGTGGGGTAATGAACGATGGCGCAGCGGCAGCCCGGCTGGGGCTCAAAGGGATACCAGCCGCTGCCGAGGAAAAGATGGTTGCCAGGGACATCGAGCTGGCGAGATCGGCTGGCGGCAGGCTGCACATCGCTCATGTGAGCACCGCGGGCTCGGTTGACATAATCCGTCGGGCCAAGGATGAAGGCGTTTCGGTTACCGCCGAGGTGACGCCACATCATCTGACGCTGACTGAGGAGATGGTTGCCGGCCACAACACCAGCGCCAAGGTCAACCCGCCACTGCGAACAGAGGAAGACCGTGAGGCGCTGGTGCTTGGATTGAAGGAAGGCGTGATCGATGCCATCGCTACCGACCACGCTCCCCACGCTGCTGAGGATAAGATGGGCGATTTCGCTCAGGCTGCCTTTGGCATTAGCGGATTCGAGACGGCGCTGGGCAGCCTGATGGGGCTGGTGCATCAGGGAAAGATCGACCTGGTGACGCTGATCTCCAAGGTTACGCGTGAGCCAGCATCGTTCCTCAGGCGGGCCGATCTGGGCACGCTCAGTCCCGGTGCGCCCGCCGACGTCACCGTGTTTGATCCTCGGCGAGAATGGGCGGTGAACCCCGATGAGTTCGCGTCGAAGGGGAAGAATACGCCGCTTGCCGGCCGCGTACTCAAGGGCATGGTGATGGTCACCATCTGCGGTGGTGTGGTGGTTCATAGGGATGAATCTGTACAACTGGAGCCCGCGCGCAGTGAGTCGGAGGTGAACCGTGCCTAGGAAAGCGATCCTGGTGCTGGAGGACGGGTCGGTCTACGAGGGCCATTCTTTCGGCGCCGATGTCCAGGGCTACGGTGAGGTGGTGTTCAACACCAGCATGACCGGCTACCAGGAGGTGTTGACCGATCCCTCATACGCAGGGCAGATTGTGGCTCTCACCTATCCCCTCATCGGAAACTACGGCATCAACACGGAGGATTTCGAGTCGAAGCGCATCCAGGTGAGCGGATTCGTGGTTCGCGAGGACTGCCACAAGCCCAGCCACTGGCAGAGCACGAATACGTTGAGCGAATTCCTGGCGGGGGCGGGGATTCCGGGGATCGGTGGGGTCGATACCCGCGCGCTCACCCGGCGGCT
>QIGA01000132.1 GCA_003229915.1 Chloroflexota bacterium | reverse complement strand
TTACTACAAGCTGGGACGACGGCTACCCTTCGGACTTGAAATTGGCCGAACTGCTGAAGAGATATGATATCCCGGCCACTTTTTACATCCCGATACACAATATGGAAAGAGAGTGCATGAATCCACAGCAAATCAGCGAGATCGCTCAAGTATTCGACATCGGCGGGCACAGCTATCATCATAAGAAGCTGACCAAGATTTCCCTCAGCGAAGTTGAGACGGAGATCCTAGAGGGCAAGAAGAGGTTGGAGGACATAATCGGTAGAGAGCTACTTTCTTTCTGTTACCCCTGGGGAGCATGCAATGACCAGGTCATGGGCATCGTCAAAGAAGCGGGATTCATCGGGGCCAGAACAACGAAATCCCTTACCAGAAGCATACGATATCCCCTGGCAATGAGCACTACAGTAAGTGCCGCAAATTGGTGGTTTGCCCCCTATATCAAGCACTCCGTGGCCTCACGCGACCCCGTGCTGTTCTCCTTTATGGTGAGGAACAACCTGTTTTTCAAGGGATGGCACCGGCTAGCTATCGAAACCCTTGATTTTGTTATGAAGAATGGTGGTGTTTGGCATTTGTGGGGGCATTCTTGGGAAATCGATGAGAATAGCGATTGGGGAAGGCTGGAAGAAGTGTTGCGCGTGATAAGCGCGCTGCCCAACGATGCGAGAAGAGTGAACAATAGCCAATTGGTGAGAATATGCGTCGATAGTAGGGCAAAAAGGAAACTGGAATGAAAATTCTCCAGGTATGCCACCAGTATCCCCCCGCTATGGGGGGGGTCGCGGTACATGTGAGAAACATAAGCGAGAGGTTAGCGCGGGAGCATGATGTTACCGTTTTCACTGCCAATTATTTGGGTATGTTGCCCAAAGATGAAGAGAAAAATGGGGTTCTGATCAGAAGGTTCCGCAGCTTCTCCCCAGGAAACGCATACTTCTTCTCCTTCGAAATGTTGAGGGAGCTCAGGAGATCCCGCTTCGATATTGTTCACGGGCACAACTATCATGCCTTCCCTCTCCTCCTTTCTAAATATGCCAAGAAAGAGAAGTTTATCGTGAGCCCCCACTACCACAGGCATGGGACTACCGCCTTCCGAGACATGCTCATAAGACTGTACAAACCATTCGGGAGAACGATATTTCAAGATGCAGACAGGGTGGTCGCAGCTTCTAACTACGAAAAAAATCTTCTGATCGAAGACTTCGAAATAGACCGTGACAGGGTCGCGGTGATCCCCAGCGGCGTCAATCTGGAGGATTTCCGGGGCTTGCAAAAGGAAGCGCGGGATCACAGGACAATCCTCTGCGTGGCCAGGTTGGAGAGATTCAAGGGGGTGCAGTATGCTATCCAAGCCCTGCCGCTGCTTGACGAAAGCATTCGCTTGGAAATAGTTGGAGACGGACAGTATAAGCGGAAACTAGTAAGTCTTGCCACAGAATTGGGAGTTGCACAAAGGATTGACTTCTATCAACACTTGTACGGGAGGGAGTTGCTCGATAGATATGCCTCTGCAGATGTGTTCGTCCTGCTCTCGGAGCACGAAAGCTTCTCCATCGTAGTTGCTGAGGCCCTGGCGGCGAAAGTCCCATGTATTGTGGCCAGTACGTCTGCGCTGGGGGAATGGGTTGACAACGAGACCTGCTTCGGGATCGACTACCCTATAAAATCTCGTCAGTTGGCCGAGTTGATTAGCAAGGTTATCGGCAAGAAAGTCGAAGATGTCCAACTTTGGAACTGGGAAGAGGTAGTGGGGAAGATGGTCAGGATTTACGGGGAATGAAGCATGGATTCTGAACCGGGTTATTCGAGAACATTCGCCTCGTATAGGTCGGGTTACTCAAGGGCATTCACCTGGCATAAGTTGAGAAAAGCCGTCTACGCTCACTTTGTTGAGGAGGCAAGGGCAGGCGTGAGAGTTCTTGAAGTTGGTTGTGGTGCGGGGGCAAATATCAAGATGATCAATCCGGCGTTCCAAAGCTGTAGCGGCAGCAAAGTCCCTCTTCATGTTGCCTCCGGTTATCGCAGCCAGCGTTGGGATCGTCTCACAGCCCTGCGCCAGCCCCGGTAGAGGGCTTCCCGCCGTTCTCTCTCCATAGCAGGTAAGAAGTGCTGACCTGCTTCCCAAAGCGACGCCAGCTCAGCACGGTCTTTCCAGAACCCTACTGCCAGCCCAGCAAGATACGCTGCTCCCAGGGCTGTAGTCTCCACCGATAGAGGACGTGATAGCTTCACACCAAGTATATCGGCCTGAAATTGGGCCAGGAAGTTGTTGGCGGCGGCCCCTCCGTCCAACCGTATCTCGGGTGGACTTAGCCTCGAATCGGCTGTCATGGCTCTCACAACGTCACATACCTGGTAGGCTATGGACTCCAACGCCGCTCTCACCAGGTGACACTTGCGAGTGCCTCTGGTCAAACCTATGATAGTGCCCCTGGCATACATATCCCAGTGAGGCGCTCCCAGCCCTGCGAAGGCAGGCACGAAGTAGACTCCACCTGTGTCCCTTGCCTCATTTGCTAACTGCTCCGATTCTGCCGCGTCAGCGATTACCCCCAGCTCATCGCGCAGCCACTGGATAACGGCTCCCGCAACGAAAATGCTACCCTCTAGCGCATACTCCACAGCGTCTCCGGTGTCCCAGGCTATGGTGGTTAGCAAGCCGTGTTTCGAATGTGCTGGGGCCTTTCCAGTGTGCATCAGCACGAAGGCACCAGTGCCCAAGGTGACCTTGACCATGCCGGGTTCAAAACAGGCCTGGCCAAAAAGGGCTGCTTGCTGGTCACCAGCTACGCCAGCAACTGGAATGCCGCCGGGGGTACAGCTAAACACACCGCTGGAAGGTCGAACCTCCGGAAGCATGGCTCGAGGGACCCCGAACACTTTGAGCAGGTCATCATCCCAATCCAGGGTGTGGATGTTGAACAGCATAGTGCGCGAAGCATTGGAGATGTCGGTGGCATGAGCTGTCCCGCCAGTGAGTTTCCAGATGAGCCAAGTGTCAACGGTGGCAAATAGTGCTTCCCCTTGTTCAGCGAGTTGACGAACGCCCTCAAGGCTACTTAACATCCACTCCAGCTTCGTTCCGGAAAAATAGGCATCTATCACCAGGCCCGTCTTGGCGCGGATCATCTCGCCTAGCCCCTGGCTTCTGAGATCGTCACATCTGGGTGCTGTGCGGCGGCACTGCCATACGATAGCGTGCCCTAGGGATTCTCCTGTTTCCTTGTTGATCAGTAGTGTGGTTTCGCGCTGGTTGGCGATCCCGATGGCTGCGATGTGTGCGTCGCTGGCGCTCGCACTGCGCTTTGCCTGTTCTATTGCCTGCAAGGTTTTCTGCCATATATCTCCGGGGTCTTGCTCGACCCAGCCAGGCTGTGGATAGTATTGGTCTATCTCCGCATATCCACGCCCCTGCACATGGCCGTTCCGATCAATCAAAAGGGCGGTGGTTCCTGTGGTGCCCTGGTCTATTGAAAGGATGTATTGTTCCATTGTGTTGGTGGTATCCTGCTGCGGATGATCCAAGGCTTCTGGTTCGGTCATATCCGATTGGCTAGCCAGGCTTCCATGTCGGCCAGCACGCTTTTGTGTCCGGGCTCATTGAAGATCTCGTGATAGAAACCGTCGTAGAGCTTTAGTGTCTTGTCCGTCGATCTGGCCCGGTCATGCAACATATGGCTGCCTTCCGGATCACCTAACTTGTCGGCGGTCCCGTGCATAATCAAGATGGGCAGCTTGATTTTCGGCATTTGAGAGGGCAGGGTCCGCAGTGTTTTAATCATCTCCGCACCGAAGCGGCTGGTAATCCTGCCCCGGTACACAAGCGGGTCGTTTATGTAGGCATCCACGACGGCCTGGTCTTGGCTAATGGCGGAGGCGTCGAGGACGGTAATCCCAAGCCTTGGCAGCAGCAGAGAGAGCACCAGAGCCACAGGTATCAATACCGACGACAGGCTTGAGCCCAATTTGAGACTCGCTCCAGAAAGTAGCAGCCCGGCCAGTTCATGCTGATGACGGATGGAGTAGGCAGTGGCGATCGTGCCTCCCATGCTGTG
>QIGA01000220.1 GCA_003229915.1 Chloroflexota bacterium | reverse complement strand
AATTCTCCGGGTGGCAGTGTCGGCGTATTGTGGGTGGCATAAGGCAGAGGGAAAAAGCTCCAGTCGGAGCTTAGAGGGTGTCAGAAATCGAGGAACTTACGCTTCGCCTTGCTGGGAGACCCCCCGTTACGCGCTGCCATAGCGAAGGTCAGAAGTGGCTTTTGTCGAACTCCGGAGATCGATAGCGTTGCCATTTTTGAAGATTTCCTGAATAGAGTCCCACTCTCAATGCGAGAAGCTGAGGGCTTCCCAACAACAGTGTTGAGATCATCTTCGGCCTCGAAAGAAGCGTTTTCATTAGCGTCAGCAGCGTACTCATCATCGGTGGAGGGCACCCAGCGATCTTGGCGGCAGGCTCCTCGTTTCTATTGCTGCTGATGCCGCAGTCGCCATAGAGGATTATTCTTCCTCCAGGAGCCCCATTCGCACGGTTTCGACCCCAGCATATTTGGGTGCCGCTGAAGTCCCGGTTGGGATTGGCCTTGGCGAATATCCCCAGGGCACAGATGAGGCTGCCATAGCATCCGGAGCACAGAGTATGCCCTGGATGGGGAACTGCCAGGCCGGTTATTCCGAAATTGAGCAACTCATCCTCGGCAACTGATTCCCAGTCCAGCTTCTCTTTCAGGCTCTCGACGTCCTCTCCTGTGACTTGAACTGTGCTGATATCCAAAGGTCGGCTGTGAAGCTCGGCGTATTCCTTGAGGTAGCCGACCTGCGAAGGCTCGATACCTAGAATCGTGGCTCCCACGCAGTCACAGGCGAATGTGTCGCGACTGGCTATTATGAGGTCTTTGCGGTGAGCTGTCCCCATAAGGGTATCCGCCCCCTTCTCCAGCATATAGATGCCGTCGATTATCGTCAGGTCGCATTTCAGAAGCTGGTTCAGGAGGCATATCGAGTGGTCTAATCCCTTGTGGTGAAACCTTTTTCTGGACGGCGTGTCGAGGCAGCCTTTCAGATTCTTGAAACCCAGGGAGACCTTCACCTGAGGGTGGGTTTTCAGCACTGGCACATTGATCAGGAAATCAGCGTCCAGGACAGCCTTGGAAACGCCAACCTTGGCCGTCCCTAGCTCTCTACGCTCAAATGGGCCATCGTTGAGATCGATCAGTTTGGCCCCGTATCTTTTGGCGACCCTGTCAATACCCGTATACTTGAACCCTCTTCTGGTATTGGATCCGAGTACTTCGGCGACAGTACCTTCACCGATGGTGACATCTTTACACCCATGATCTGACAATTGGCGCAGGATACCCTCTATCACTTTGGAAGTGGTCACCATTCCATACGGCGGGATGGGCATCCATCCGGAGAAGGTTATATTGGGTTTTATCAGGACCCTGTGGCTCCTGTCGAGCTTATCAAAGCCGCCGCACAGTTCGATAGCGCGGCCAATAGAGTCGAGAGAGCTGTCGAACCGTACTACAGAAACTGTCACAACTAACACCTGTTTTTTTGTATGCGGCAGGGGCGGTTCGCGAACCGACCCTATGCCAACCGTTCATCTCGGATAAAGTCACAATGCGCTCTGGAACTCGCTATACTCCGTGAGCTTGGCCAGGGCATAGGCCGCTCTTCTCGGTTCGGGATACACAGGAACATTGCTTTCGGCCAGGAAGCGGAGTTCACCTCTGGGCCATCCCTGCGGAGTAGCGCCGCAAATCACTGTCGGCTTGCCCCCTGCTGATATCTCGTTGAGCAGGATGTCAGCGACCCTCTTGTCCCTATCGTCGTCATCGCCTGGGGGACCGGTGAAAGCTGCGATAATCATATCGACATTGGGGTCTTTGACGACGATCCTGATGGCCTCTTTGACATAACGCTCCGGAGCAAGCGCTCCTATCAGCCCCAGATCGACCGGGTTGTTTACACTTGTCCCCAGGTGTTCCACAACGCTGGAGAGTTGCTTTCGAGTTTCGGGTGTTAGCTGGGGTATTTCCAGCCCGAACTGGCTACAGGCATCGGTGGAGGTAACAGCCAGCCCTCCGGGGGTAGTGATGATGCCTACCCTTCTTCCCTTGGGGCTGGAGAGGTGACTGAGTGCAAGCAGTGCGTCCATCATCTGTTCGAAACTGTCGACAGAGATAATGCCCGTCTGGCTGCAGAGTGTTCTCCAGACAGCCGTTGAGACCGCAAGCGTGCCGGTATGGGAGGCTGAAGCTTTTATCCCCGCATCGGTGTGGCCGCCCTTCAGGACGATGATCGGCTTGCGCGGCGATATCTCGCGCGCAACCTGCAGCAGCCTGTTCCCGTCCCTGATTCCCTCAAGATACGCGATTATGACCTTAGTCTCGGGGTCATGCCCCAGATACTCCAGGAAGTCCACGCAGGTGAGGTCGCTATCACTTCCGCAACTGACGCCCTTGCTGGGCAGAAGCCCCGTATCAGCTACAGACATCAGCAGGTAGTAGAACAGGAAGCCGCTGTGCGAGATCACCCCCACGGAGCCACTCTCTTTGGGGAGAATGAACTGGGGAATAAGCCTGGCTGAAGGGTTGTAGGGGCCGACGCAGTTTGGGCCTATAACCCTGGTTCCTCCTGTGTGGGCGATTCTGACGATTTCCTCCTCAAACTCCCTTCCCTCTGGCCCCATCTCGCTGAATCCCGCGGGGTAGAGTACCATAGCTTTGGTTCTGCTCGCGGCGCAATCCCGGGCTATCTCAGGCACCGCCTCACGGGGGACGGTCAATATGGCTAAGTCGACCTCCTCTGGGATCTCCTTGATGCTGGGATATACCTTCAGTCCCATCATCTCGCCTCCCCTGGGGTTCACGGGGTATATCTTGGGGAAACCCGAATCCAGGAGGCTCTGCAGGAACATATACCCTACATTGATCGCCGTGTTGGATATGCCTACCAGCGCTATCGACTTGGGGTAGAAAATGGGAGCTAATCGTTCTGTTATTTTCTGGCTCATCCGTTACTCCTGAACGCTCTCCTTCCTCTGTGCGGAGGATCGGTTTATGTGAACCTTGAGTTTCGTTATCTTCCAAACGCCGTCCCGTTTGCCGAATTCGTAGAAGTGCATACCTTCGGCGAGGGCCCGTTCCTCGGATGCTTTGCCTGTCTCTGGGTCGATGGGGTAGCCGTAGTGCATGAAGTAGTCCTGTCCCGTCGCCGTGTCGCCTCTCAAGTCTACCATAATGTTAGTGATGGCGCTGAATTTCCTCTCCTCCAAAGTGAATATCGCGGCCTCGCCGAACTCCTTCAGCGCTTCCTTACCATCGATTTCGATATTAAATTGGGGAACGAGATAGTGTATGTCATCGCTCCATACACTAAGCCAGAGATCTCTGTCGCCGGAATCCATGGCCCACGCCATTGTCTTCGGCAGATTCTCGACCTCTATCCTGTCCGGAAGCTTCATCAGCGCGTCAACCTTGGCCTCCAGCCCCTTAACATCGCCCTCAAGCGACTTCACCAGGCGATTTAACCTCGACTTCAGGTCTTCCACTTCCCCTCCCTTTTCATGTGATTAGGAACGTTCATTATAATACCCAACGAGCGTCTTAAGTTCAAGGCCTGCTGGGAACGAAGTCGTTTACCAATGGTTCCAGCCCACCCAGGGGAGTGAAGGGGCCAAGCCTCCGAACAACAATTAAGCGGCTGTCCCAAAAGTGTAGCGTTGCCATTCCTGTGGCAACGCATTCTCCGCCGTGACAGGAGTCACGACGCTACGCAGGGTGAAGTTCTGGCAAACGACCTCGCTGGAACGTTGCAATCTGCACTGCCGTCGTGTATTATTTTCGAGGAAACGCATCTACTTCGAAGGCGGCTTAGATAGACGCCCGCAAACGGTATGAATCTCGTCCAGCACCTGGATTACCTCTTCAATCCCCGATCAGTGGCTGTCATCGGAGCCTCCAGCATTCCCGGCAAGTGGGGCTGTGACATCCTCAATCTCCTCCTGACCAAGGGAGAGAGGAAGGTCTATCCCATAAACAAGAACAGGGCTGAGGTACTTGGAGTGAAGGCCTACAGCAGCATAGGAGAGGTGCCCGGCCCTGTGGATTTCGCTGTGATAACGGTCTCCGCTGAGTCCCTCCCTGTGGCTATGGAAGA
>QIGA01000199.1 GCA_003229915.1 Chloroflexota bacterium | reverse complement strand
CCAGTGCCCCCTGGCAAAACCCTTTCAGTAGAGCTTTCACCTGCTCGGTCGTAAACCGTTTGTGTAGCTGTTCCATACATCCCTCCTTAATAAGAGGAATGCATCAATTACAGTTCACCTTTCAACCGTTAACGGTTCACTTTTAAGCCGTTACTAACAGAGTGAATACGGTGCTTGATATGCTCTCTGGCGATATATATAATACAATACCATACAACACCCGCGCCGACAGTTGGGGCAATATCGCCTGACTGGAGAAGAGCCTGAGCACGATGAATAAAAATGAGGCCTAGCGCAGCTATGCGATTGTGTTACAATGACTGAAAATTCATTCATTTCACGAGGCACAGCATGATCGGCATTATGAGGGGGATTTACCATTTCCTCGGTGACAGGATACCTAGAGGGCTGGACGTCGTTCCGCCAAAGCCCCGGAGGGAAAATCCCTTTGGCAAAGATGGCAATGCAGCAGTGAGCAAGGTTTCGGTTGAACAAGATGTCAGGTCTGCTATCGCAAAGAGTGTTGAGCTTATAGGTGGCCTGGAGAAAGTGATCTCCCCGGGCGACCGGGTGATGGTGAAGCCCAATTTCAACAGCCCTGATCCATATCCGGGATCGACCGATCTTGGTTTTCTGGGCGCTGTGGTTCACCTGCTCGTGGAGGCTGGCGCAAGGGTGACGGTGGGAGAGAGCGCTGGTGGCATATGGAGGCCTACGCGAAAAGTCTTAGAGAAACTGGGAGCGATACGCGCTCTGACCGAGCTAGGAGCGGAGATATTAGCCTTCGATGACAACCCTAAGGACTGGGTTACGGTGAGAATAGATGGCGACTACCTCCGTGAGATTACAGTGCCGAGGTCAGCCTATGAGGCTGACAGGATGGTCTATCTGCCTTGTATGAAGACCCACGCATTCGCCAGGTTTACTCTTTCGCTCAAGCTCGCGATGGGCTTCATGCATCCTGGTCAGCGCCGAGGCTTGCATGTCAGGAATCTAGAGCGAAAGGTTGCCGAAATTAACCTTGTGTGGCAACCTGACCTTATAATCATGGATGGGAGGAAGGCTTTTGTCTCTGGGGGGCCTGCCAAAGGTGAGCTCGTGGAACCGGGGATCATCATGGCTTCGGGTGATCTAGTGGCAATTGATGTTGAAGCGCTGAAGATACTCGCTTCATACGGGGCGAAGAACAGACTGCTGCCTGATCCCTATGATTCTCCCCAGATCGCGACAGCTCTCAGGCATGGCTTGGGGGCCAGGGAGTATGAGGTTGTCGCCTGAACGGACGGCTGCTGGTGGTTATGTAATCTCTGCGAGGAGTGTGAAATGAAAGCACTTGTTCTGGCTCCATTTGCTGATCCTGGTTTAGAAAGGCTGAGGCAAATCCTGGAAGTCACCTACGAAAACTGGATGGATACGAAGAGGCTGCTGTCCTCTGAGGAGTTCGTGGAACGAATACAAGGGCAGGATATAGAGATGGTTGTCATAGAGGCAGACTTCATCTTGCGCGAGGTTTTCGAGAAGGCGACGAAGCTGAAGCTCCTGGGGGTTTGCAAGGCTGATGCGAACAATGTCGATATCGAGGCGGCCACCGAACATGGTGTTCTGGTGGTGAATACCCCGGCCAGGAATGATGTTGCCGTGGCGGAGCTGGCGGTGGGCTTGATGCTGTCTCTGGTGCGGAATATCCCCACGGCGCACAACATGGTTCGCTCAGGTGAGTGGGTTGATCCGACTGCCGCGTATTTCTCAATGCGCGGTACCGAGCTGACGGGGAAGACCATAGGTATAGTGGGTTTTGGAGCTATCGGCAGGAGGGTGGCCAAGATGGTCGGTGCTTTCGATACGACTGTTTTGGCATATGACCCATATGTCAGCTCTGAGAAGTTCGAGGAGTTCGGAGCCCGGCCAGTGGGGCTGGACGAGCTGATGGAGCAGGCGGATTTCATCTGCTTGCACTGCGCGACTGTCCCTGAGACCGCGGGCTTGATCGATGCTCGGAGGATAGCTATGATGAAGTCCACTGCTTACCTGGTGAACGCAGCCAGTACTTACGTAATCGATATGAGCGCCATTACCGAGGCTTTGAAGGAGAAGCGCATTGCCGGAGCCGGCTTCGACGTATATGAGACCTGGCCGGTGCGTGCCGACAGCCCTCTTCTGGAGCTGGACAACGTGGTGCTTACGCCTCACATTGGTGGAGCGACGTATGAGACCATTGCTCGTTATTCCGGGATGATCGCCGATGACATAGAGAGATTCCTGAGAGGAGAGCGCCCCAAGAACTTGCTCAATCCTCAAGCGTGGGGTAAAGATGTCCGATAAATACGTTCTAGCTGTAGATGCTGGGTCCAGCGGTGGACGTGCTCTCATATTCGACTTGCGGGGAAGCCTGACCTCGACCGCTGTTCGAGAATGGAGCTATGAAGCCCCTGCTGATGCTGGCCCTATGGGGAAGGAATTCGATCCAGGGGAGTTCTGGGGCTTCATCTGCCAGCTCATTGCGGAAGCTATCGGAAAGGCTGCTATTGCTCCTGTTGACATAATAGCTGTGAGCGCTGCCAGCCAGAGGCAGGGAGTGGTCTTCCTCGATAAAGAGGGGCATGAGCTGTACGCCGGCCCCAATACCGATCTCAGGGCGATAATTGAGGGTTTCACCATCGATGGCGAGTTCGGAAGAGAGATTTATGGGATCACCGGGCATGCGCCCTCTTTGCTCCTCTCCCCTGCCAAACTGCAGTGGTTCAAGACGAATCGCCCCGATGTCTATGAGCGTATAGCCACAGTCCTGTCGATAAGCGACTGGGTTATATACAGGCTGTCAGGCCAGTGCGTAGGCGAGGCTTCCTGCCTCAGTGGCATAGGCATGGTTGACGTTTGTGAGCTCAAGGGGTCCAGTCGCCTGGAGGAGATGCTTGATCTGCCTCATGGGATATGCCCGGAAATCACTACCGCGGGCACCTGCGTTGGGGCGGTCACTGCGAAGGCTGCCGAACAATCGGGCCTGGTTGCCGGCACGCCAGTCGTCGTCGGTGGAAGCGATACGCAATGTGGCCTGTTGGGCATGGGGGTTGTGGACGAGGGACAGATTGGGATCGTGGCAGGCTGGAGTGGCTCCATTCAGATGGTGACGGCCGTGCCTGTTATCGATTCCGATGGCAGGACTTGGACAACGTGCCATGTTCTCCCCGGGAAGTGGATACTGGAAAGCAACGCTCAACAAACGGGGGGTGCCTACGACTGGCTCAAGGGAATTCTGTTTAGCGAGTCGCAAGCTGATGGCGATACGTACGAGTTGATGGACAGGCTGGCGGAGGATGTGCCGCCGGGCGCTGGAGGTGTGCTTGCCTTCATTGGCCCGATGGTGATGGACATGACACGTATGAGGGTGAGCCTCGGCGGGTTCGTTTTCCCTGTGACACCGAGCGTGACGGATATCAAAAGGGAACATCTGATCAGGGCGGCGTTGGAGAATATGGCCTTCGCTTTCAGGGCTAACTGCGCCCAACTGGAGGAGATCTCCCATCTGAAGATAAAGGATGTCAAGATCGGTGGTGGACTGGCGCAGAGCCGATGTCTGGTTCAGATCCTCGCGGATGTGCTCGCGATGCCAGTGGTTGCCTTCGATGTGCGGCATGTGACGTCATGGGGTACGGCCATGTGTGCAGCGGTTGGCTCTGGTATCTACCCCGACTTTGAACAGGCTATTGAGGCAATGGGCCCCAGGTCAAGAGTAGTTGCGCCGCTTCCCCAGAGCGCTCAGGGCTATGCCCAGTATTACCAGAGATGGCTTGTTGCTGCCAATTGGCTGGATAAATTGGGTGAGGATATGGGGTAAGGCTTGGGGAGTAATCCTTGAGGGAAAATAGATTTCACAGCTTAGGTTATCTTTGATAGTAGCGCCCGTACTTCTTGTGCAGTGAGTTCACGCACCTCGCCATCTTGAAGGCTGCCGAGTGAAATACTGCCCATACGGACTCGCTTCAGGGCGAGGGCCCGGTACCCCAGGCGCTGGAACATGCGACGCACCTGCCGCTTTTTGCCCTCGTGTATCGTTAGGCTGTAGTTGAAAGGTTTATCTTTTACTTCTTTGACTAT
>QIGA01000200.1 GCA_003229915.1 Chloroflexota bacterium | reverse complement strand
CGCATAAATCTCCTCTCCCTTCAAGGGAGAGGTTAGAGCCTGTCCTGAGCTTGTCGAAGGAAGCGTGCCGAAGGATGAGGGTGAATCCCCCTCCCCTTAATCCCCTCCCGCCAGGGGAGGAGAATTACGATGAACTCGCGGCTAACCTTGAAAATTCACCTGGCAGGTGGCCTTTTTGAATCTGGACTCACGGGTTAGGGATTGTGTCCCCGAAACAGCGATCAGAACACAAGTTAGTGTGCTACATCTCAGTTTAAGAGTGGTGGGAGCGCCGGGGTGTAGGGGCGTTCCATGGAACGCCCTAACGCCCGTGAGAGGAGCGCTCCAAGCCTTTGTCGTCGTCGGCCTTTCATCCAGGGTGCAGCCGGGGTTGGTGGGTTGCGTTTCACTCCACCCACCCTACATTGTTGCTCCTACGGGTGGAGTTCATAGCACCCTCATCCTTCGACAGACTCAGGGTGCCTCGCAGTGACATAGAGAATGCATACTAACATGGTTTTGAATCGCTGGTTTCGGATTTTGTCCGGGTCTTAGCTTTTGGACGATGGTTGTGGTAAACTTAACGAAGACAACCTTGACAGATACAAGTATAATCTAACTGGGTATGAAGAGCGAAATACACGGGAGATTCAGTTGAGAGTACTTCTGGTCTATCCACAGTATCCTGATACCTTCTGGAGTTTCAGGCATGCTCTGAGAATCGTCGGCAAGAAGGCCAGCTTTCCGCCGCTCGGCTTACTGACAGTAGCGGCGATGCTTCCTCCTGAGTGGGACAAGAAGCTGGTAGATATGAATGTGAATCTCCTGAGCAACGAGGATATTAAGTGGGCTGACTATGTGCTCATCAGTGCTATGGTAGTGCAAAAGGATTCAGTGAGGGAGGTCATCGAGAGGTGCAAGAAGCTCGATACCAAGACGGTTGCTGGCGGCCCACTCTTTACCAGCGCACCTGAGAAATTCGAGGATGTAGACCATCTGGTGCTTGATGAGGCTGAGATTACTCTCCAGCCTTTCTTGGATGACCTGGAGAAGGGGTGTGCCAAAAATATCTACACATCTAAGGAGCGACCGGATCTCGACAAAACCCCTCTCCCCATGTGGTCGCTTATCGACATGAAGAAATACTCCTCGACGAATATTCAGTACTCCCGGGGTTGCCCCTACAATTGTGATTTTTGCGATATTATCGTATTGAACGGCAACGTGCCCCGCACCAAGAGTAAAGAACAAATCGTGGCTGAGCTGGATACACTATACAATCTGGGCTGGAGGGATGGTATATTCATCGTCGATGATAACTTCATCGGCAACAAGAAGAAGCTGAAAGAGGAGATCCTCCCGGCGATAATTGAGTGGCAGAAGGCGAGAAAATACCCTTCCATGATGCTCGCGGAGACGTCTATAAACCTTGCTGATGATGAAGAGCTGATGGACTTGATGGCCGAGGCCGGGTTTGAGACCGTCTTTGTCGGTATAGAATCCCCGAATGAGGAGAGTTTGGCTGAGTGCAGCAAACAGCAGAACAGGAAGCGTGACCTGGTTGCTTCGGTAAAGAAGCTTCAGAATCATGGGTTTCAGGTGCAGGGAGGATTTATTCTGGGGTTTGACAGTGATCCGGCATCTATCTTCAGGAGCCAGATCAACTTCATCCAGAGGAGCGGGATCGTCACCGCGATGGTCGGTCTGCTGAACGCACCTCCCGGTACCAAGCTATACCAGCGCCTGAAGAAAGAGAACCGCTTACTGGAGATCGAGACTATTTCCGGCGACAACACCGACTGTTCCATGAACTTCATTCCCAAGATGGATCGCGAAGCACTGATGAACGGCTACAAGAGTATCCTGGCCACGATCTACTCACCCAAGGAATACTACAAACGGATCAAAATATTCTTCAAAGAGTATAAGCCCCGGAGAAGAAAGAGAGTATCGCAGCTCCAGTTCTGGCATATCCTGGCGTTTTTTAGAGCCATGTGGGTACTGGGCGTTTGGGACAGGGAGAGGTTGTATTACTGGCGATTCTTTGTCTCAACGCTGCTGAAGCGTCCCCAGTATTTCCCGTTGTCGATAGCTCTCGCTGTCTATGGATTCCATTTCAGGAAGATTGCTCGTAAGCATAGTGGAATCCCGCTCGAGGACACCCCAATCTAGACGGGGCAACCGACTCGGCGCACAAAGAGACCTACCTCGGCATACCATAGATACTCGGCTTATCCCTTCAGAGCAACGCTTCTTCTGAGGTCTGATGGTAGAATCCATGTATTACCTGTGAGGTGTGGAAAATGCCAGTAGTGGAAAAGGATGACCATGTCCAGATCGACAAGCTCGAGATAGCGCCCTTCGGCACCAATGCCTACGTGATGGTGTGCGGAGCAACCAGGGATAGCGTGCTGGTTGACGCGCCCGGTGAGTCAAGCAGGATCGCGGAGCGATTGAAGGGGACTAATCCCAAATACATTTTGATCACCCACAGCCATATCGATCACGTTGGCGCTCTCTCGGAACTGAAATCCAGGCTGGGGGTTCCTGTAGCAGCTCATCAATCGGACGCTGGCAGTTTGCCCTTCAGTCCAGATGTCTTGCTGAATGACGGCGATGAGGTATCCTTTGGGAATGTGAAGCTGAAGGTATTGCACACACCGGGGCATACTCCTGGCAGTCTGTGCTTCTTGACAGGTCAGTACTTGATATCGGGAGATACCATATTCCCGGGTGGCCCCGGCCGGACGAACACTCCCGATGACTTAAAGCAGATAATTGAATCCATTACCAGGAAGGTTTTCGTATTGCCCGACGATACGCGGATACATCCCGGCCATGGTGATTCCACGGTGTTGAAGAAGGAGAAGGAGGGATTCGCTGCCTTTGCCTCCCGGACTCACAGTCCCAACCTGTGTGGGGATGTTCTGTGGCTTTCAGCGTAGTCAGTTCTGTTTCGATGGTGTCGGGCCGGTAGGATGCATGAGAACCTGCCCATAAAGCGCACACGTTCCTAGTACAATGCCTCCGCTCGGTGGAAGCCTTCCGCCAGTTCGAAATCATGCCCCTCGGCCATTGCCTCACAACGCTGTCTGAGCCATTGTTCCAGCAGTGAGGTGGTAATCTGCTCTACCTGGCTCTTGTGGCAGAATAGGGCAGTCATCTTGAGGTCGAATGTGTCGGTGATATCGGAGCAGTAGTTTGTGTCCTCCGGAGCCCAGAAAAGTATTTCGCTCACTTTGTGCGGCTGAAGCCCATCTATTGCCAGTTCAGGGTAGGCGAGGTGGTCCCTGGCATAGGGGAAAATCGCATCCATAGTAACCTGGCCGGTGATTCGGTGGTCACGATGCCAGAAGTAGCGGCGGTAGGGATCAGCGGTTACCACGGTATCAGGCCGATACATTCTTATCAAGCGAACTAGCTGTTTCCTGAACTCGGGTGTATCCTCCAGACCCTGATCTGGATGACGCAGGAATATGACCTCTCTAACTCCCAGCACCCTGGCAGCGGCCAGTTGCTCCTGCTCTCGAATTTTCGCCACTTGCATCGGATTCACGTTCTCGTCGTTGGTCCCCTTGTCGCCGTTGGTGCATACCACGTAGACGACCTCTCTGCCCTCTTTCACCCAGCGAGCCACTGTTCCCGCAACGCCGAATTCGGCATCATCGGGATGGGGCGTAACCACCATTACTTGAGCTGGTTCTACCATCAAGCAGGTCTCCTCAGTCTGATCTCGATATCCATTGTATACGATATATCAAGCTGCTACAATTGCCTTCTGGGTACTGGGGGTGCTCTCCAGAAACAAACCCTAAGGGGCAAACTCGAAATCCGAAAGCTAAATGCCCAAAACTCAAAACGTTTGCGACATTTGATATTGTTCAGAGTTTAGGAATTAGTATTGGGGATTTCCTCAAAAGATGAGCGAACCACATTACATAATCAGAAACTACTACCCCACTGACTTCAACAGCTATGTCCAGCTTCACGTGGAGGCCGAGAGTATGGACAGGGCTGGACACTGTACCTCACTGCGTGTCCTGTGTGAGATCCTGGGTCGGCTAAACTACTCTCCCGAAAACGACTTGTTTGTAGCCGAGACGGAGGGAAAGATCGTAG
>QIGA01000118.1 GCA_003229915.1 Chloroflexota bacterium | reverse complement strand
GTAGAACGAATTACTAAAGATATTGAAGCTGAGGGGATGCAACTGGCACTAGAAGCGATGGACCGGTCATAGAGAAACGTTGGACGCATTGTTATGGGAGTGCAATAGTTTCCTCTCCACATTAATCGATTGCCAATGGAATTATGTGCCCGCTACTACGGTACTCCATAACTCGCCGTACATAGAATAAGCTTGTAATCCTCCTTCAAACTGCATTGCTGCTGCCCCTTGAAGTCTCGGTAGGACGTGGCTATGTGTGTCCAACGTGACAGCGATAGTGGCGTGTCCCAATCGTTCCTGGACAATCTAAGGGTGTATCCCCTGTTGCAACATCAGGCGGGCGTGGGTGCGGCGCAGGTCGTGAAGGTGAATACCATTATTGACTCCCTGACCCCAGCACTCGTTCGTCACCTGTTCTTCGGGTGATCTTCTCCTGGTCCAGATATTCCAGCAGGGCTTGGGCATACTTGCGGCTGGTGTTGAACATGTCGCGCGTTTCGCCCAGGGTTATCCTGCCATTAGCTTTAATGTGATCCACGATCCTCTTCGCCATTTCATCATAGGCGGAGGCGGCAAACACCACGTTATCGCTTGCCTTGACCACGCGGCGCTGCCTGACGATCACATTGAGCAACTCGGCATCAAGTACGGCGTCGGCAGGTGGAGCATACGGGTTCCGGGCCAAAGAACTGAGGAAGGCATCGATTTTCTCCTGCTGATCCTGGGCAAGCTGGATTTGATGAGAAGGGAGGCGAACATTAGCGCCTTCTTCGATGAGAACCCCTTTGTCGAAGAGCTTGCGCATTATGTTGGTCAGGGAAGCGGATGGCAGCTTCAGCTTGTTGGTCAGCTCCCCTCTGGGCATGCCGGGGCGCGTGGGAAATCTCCGGTGGTAGCCCTGTGCTGCTGCCGTCACTGTTCCTAGCAACTGCTCCCAGCCAGAAGCGGTAAAGAGAATACGGTGATCTCCGGTGCCGACCGTGACCAGCGTCTCGTCCTGGATCAGGGCCTCTATTGCTGACTTCGCCTCTTTGGTGGGGAGACCGCTGTTGAGGATGAGTCTTTCTGTCTCCTGGGGCTGATTTGCCTCCAGAGTCGCTGTCAGTATCTCCTGCGCTGTGCCCTTCTCCTTGGTCTCAAGGCTCTGGATAGTAGCGGGACGGTAGCGACGATATCGCTTTGTGTGAGGCTCGATGATTTCACCACCGCCTAAGGTCTTCTGCGGGGAGCGGACTATGAAGCGATCACCTTTGATCACGGCTACTGGCTCGGACAGTATCAGTTGAGCCCAGGTACTTTCGCCAGGCTTCAGTTCCTCTTTTTCCAGCAGCCGAACCTTGGCTATTGCCTCGCTGACGCCGGTGTGAAAACTTACGGTGGCGTTGTAGCGAAGAGGACGTTTGAGGGAGGGAACCAAGCGGAGCTTGACAGTCACCATGGTGGTAGGAATCATCCAGCCCGGCTTGGTGAGCACGTTACCGCGATTCAGTTGTGAGACGGCGACACCGGTTAGATTAGCTGCGACCCGGCTGCCTGGGGTAGTGGTGTTGATATGAGTCTTATGTGTTTGTAACCCCCGCAGACGCGATCTCAAGCCCGACGGCAAGATTTCCACTTCCTGCCCCACTTGCAGCGAGCCGTCGATCAACGTCCCGGTGACCACGGTTCCCGATCCAGCTATGGTGAAGACCCGGTCTATGAGGAGCCTTGGCCTGCCTGTATCCACTCTGGGCTGCGACGATTCCAGAAGCTGGTCGATGGCGGAAACCAGCTCGGGCAGGCCTTCTCCTGTCACTGCGGAAACGGCGACGATGGGAGCCTCGGATAGTGTAGTTGAACTTACTATCTCCTCTATCTCCAGAGCGACCAGGGTCAGCAACTCTTCGTCTACCAGGTCTTTCTTGGTGATGACCACGATCCCTCTGCTTACACCGATCAGGTCCAGGATATCGAGATGCTCTTTGGTTTGAGGCATCACCCCTTCGTTAGCAGCCACGATGAGCAGGGCCAGGTCGATTCCCCCAACCCCAGCCAGCATGTTCTTTATGAAGTGCTCGTGCCCGGGGACATCGACAATGCCCACTTCCTGCCCGCTGGGCAGCTTCAGCCAGGCGAAGCCGAGGTCTATGGTCATGCCCCGTTCCTTTTCCTCCTGTAGTCGGTCGGGGTCTATGCCGGTCAGGGCGTGCACTAATACCGACTTGCCGTGATCCACATGGCCTGCGGTGCCGAGTACGAACACGTGATTTCCTCTTTTGCTATGAAGGTATCTGAAAACCCGAAAGGGCAGGGTAGCCCTGGGCATCCGCTCCAACCTGCCCGTAATTCTCAGACAAGCTCCTGGAGTGCCATTAGGAAAAAGGCAGAGGCCTTTGAGTGCTAGCTGCCTTGTGTATGCTGGCGACCGCATCGCGGAGCGCCTGCAGGACAGCCTGGTCCTCCTCGGGGAAGACGGTGCGTGGGTCGAGGAGCAGGATATTTCCGCTGAGGCGCCCTATGACAGGAGGCTCCTGAGCCCTCAGCCTCTGAGCCAGTAGCTGTGCCGTGTTCTGTTCCTTCCTCTTGGTCTGCTTACCAACAGCCACGATACTGGCGGGCAAGGTGCCTCCGGGCAGGCTGCCGCCTCCCACCATGCTCTCCCCTGCTATCACCTGGGCCAGATCGCCAAGTGCCTCTGCCCAGTGCGTGGCCCGTTTTTCCAGCTCAGTGAGCGGCGCGGATATCATGCGCCAAACAGGGATTTTGTCTACCGCTTCATCTTTCAGGTATGAAACCAGTGTGGCTGCCAATCCTGCCAGCCTTATTTTGTCGATTCGCACTGCCCGGGCAAGCGGGTGTTTTTTCAGTTTATCGACGAGGTGCTTCTTGCCGGCTATGATCCCCGCCTGAGGGCCTCCGACAAGCTTGTCACCTGAGAAAAAGGCGAGGCCTACGCCGAGAGATATGCTTTGCTGCACAGCAGGCTCTGGGTCAAGGCCAAACCTGGCGGTGTCAAGGAAACAGCCGCTGCCCAGGTCATCGAACACAGGCAGGTCATATCGGAGACCTAGAGTCACGAGCTCTTCAAGAGTAACGTTCTGAGTGTACCCAATGATTTTGAAGTTGCTGGTGTGGACTCGCAATAGCGCTGCTGTCCGTGGGCTGATCGCCTGTTCAAAATCCTGCGCGTACGTAGAATTGGTGGTGCCTACTTCTACCAGCTTTGCGCCACTTTGCTTCATTACCTCTGGGATACGGAAGCCGCCGCCGATCTCAACCGCCTGACCCCGAGAGACGATCACCTCTTTCCTCTTGGCGAGGGAGGTAAGGGCCAGTAGCACAGCAGAGGCGTTGTTATTCACCACCAGCGCAGCCTCGGCTCCCGTAAGCTGGCACAGGAGCTGTTCGATGTGGGTGTTGCGAGACCCCCGAATCCCGCTATCGAGGTCGAATTCAAGGTTGCTGTAACTCCTGCCGGCCTCGTTCATAGCTGCAATCGCTTCTTCACTGAGCGGTGCGCGGCCCAGATTTGTATGAAGTATGACGCCGGAGGCGTTTATGACACGGCGCGGGCCGGGAGATCCCAGTGCCTGTGCCCGGCCGCAGATTGACTCCACGATCTCGCTGACGGAAGGGCACCGGTCGCCAAGGGCGATCGATATTCGATCCAGTTCCAGTTGCTGGCGGGCCAGGTCTACCAGGAGGTCATGGGGATAAACCTCCCTGAGTTGCTTGACCTTGGGCTCAGACATCAACCTGTCGACGCTGGGAAGGCCGCGAAACCGGTTCTCCACCCTATCCATGGCAAACATCTTAGCACATATGGATTTGATTTCAAACGTAGCTGCCGCAAGCTTGCAGGCCAGCAGGGTGGGTGCAACGAAGTGCAACCCACCCTATTTGCTATTGGGATAGGTAGTCCGAGGACCCGATGGCCTCGGCCCTTTTTCGATAGGCGATCTTGGCCAGCCAGATGCTCACCTCATAGAGGATAATCAATGGAATGGCGACCAGGCTCTGATTGATCGGATCGAAAGTGGGAGTGATTACGGCGGCAAGAATGAAGGCCACCACTATCGCTAACCTGCGCTTGCGGGAAAGCCATTCTGGCTTCACGATTCCGAGCCTTG
>QIGA01000269.1 GCA_003229915.1 Chloroflexota bacterium | reverse complement strand
CTGACGCAGATTGTTCGCCACCTCGAGAAGCCCTGGGCTCATGGCAATCACCGGCATCTCACCATCAACTGGACCAGTGGCCGGCCCAGATTGGTCAATAATATCGCAGACCATTGTATTGATCCTCTCTGCGTTCGAGGCCCCCAGGACGGCTACAGCCGACTGTGGCAGGTCCCTCTCACTTATGAGTCCGGCCCTGATAGCATCGCCAATGTCATGATTTATATAAGCTACCGAATCCGCCAGCCTGCATATCTGTGCCTCTAAGGTGCTCGGAAGGTCAAAGATATATCCCTGGATGTCTTGCCTGCTCTTGGAGTGCTTAAGGATACCCTCCCTCACCTCCCAGGTCAGATTAAGTCCTCTGCCATCCTTCTCCAGCGATTCGACAATCCTCAGGCTCTGTTCGCTGTGCCTGAACCCTTGGGGATAGAGATCGTTGAGCATCTCCTCCCCCACATGTCCGAAAGGAGTATGTCCCAGATCGTGGCCCAGGGAGATCGCTTCAACAAGGTCCTCATTCAAATTCAGGGCGCGAGCGATGGAGCGTGCGATCTGAGAAACTTCCAAAGTATGGGTAAGACGGGTAACATAGTGATCATCCAGTGGCGCAATGAACACCTGAGTCTTGTGTTTGAGTCGGCGAAACGCTTTGGAGTGGATGATGCGATCGCGATCGCGCTGGAACTCGGTGCGCATCGGCGATGGAACCTCAGCCCGCACCCTACCCTGAGTCAGCCTGCTTTTCACTGCATAAGGCGATAATCTCTCCTCACTCTCCTCCAGTCGCCGGCGAATACCATTGTTTATCATAGAGGTTTTCGTCTACACCGTCACCTGTATAGTCCCTGCCCTGCAGCAGCGATGATTTCCCTGGTTTGAGAAATGACATCTCGATTCACCGACACCAACCTGATTCCCCACTCCACAAGCCTCACCGCGATCTCAGGACAGGTCGAAGGTACCTGCCCACAGATTGAGCAGGCTAGCCCCTCTTGCAGCCGCAGTTTTGGTCATCTTTGTCAGCCCCGTCAAATCAGATGAGCCATCTACGCCCGCTTCTCATAATGTAAAGCTTCCCCAAAGATCGAATTATTCTTGTGAAGACGCTAACCTCATATTATACCACTTTGCGACAATTCTTTAAGGAGGAGGATATGCTCTCCAAATCCTCGTTAAAAAAGGCGAAGCATCACCGGCTAATCTCGTCGAGGTACCCGGCTCCAGTCACCCCAGATAACATTCTGGGGATCATCGACCAGTCCTTTCTCCTTGGCCAGTTCTCTAATCCTCAGCAGTGTGGCATTAACCTCGTGAGTAAGAAGAGCCCATTCAGCACCTGACGGAATCCAGTACGGAGAGGTGATACGCATAACTTTGCCCTCTTTGACGTTGAGGTAGATACCGAACTTGTCATGATGCATCGTAAGACTCCTCGTCAGTTTTTCCTCGCTTGTCAGGCCAACGCCGCTACCACCTCATCAATTACTTCATCGGGAGTGGATGCCCCAGCGGTAATCCCCACACGGCGGTGTCCCTCAAGCCAGCGAGGGTCGATCTCCGCTGCAGTCTCTATATGGAAGGTGGTAACGCCAGTGTCAGCGCAAATCCTGGCGAGACGCTTGGTGTTGGCACTATCCTCCCCCCCGATCACAAACATCAAGTCAACTCTTTCAGCCAGCTCGAGGGCGGCCGCCTGGTGTCTGCTCGTCGCATCGCATATAGTATTGAAGATGCGCAGCTCAGAGAACATGGCGAATTTCTGAGAGATAACCTGTACCAGGAACTCGGCAAAGCGCTCTTGATTCTGAGTAGTCTGGCAAAGAATGCCCAGGCGTGAAGGTAAGGTGTCAAGACGCGGTATCTCCAGTGAAGCACTTGCATTCTCACCAGCATATCCCAGCACACCTCGAACTTCAGGATGGGCAGCATCCCCGAAGACCAGCACCCAAAACCCCGCTTTCCCCAGCCTCTTGGCTACAACCTGCGCCTTGCGCACAAAGGGGCAGGTGGCATCTACAACTTCAAAACCCCGAGCCTTTACCTGCTCCATTGTCTCCGGCTCCACCCCGTGTGAGGCAATAGCAACGATATTGCCCTGCACCTCACCCAGATTCGCCGCTACACTAACCCCGCACGAGGTGAGTCTATCAACAACCTGCCGATTATGGACAAGGGCACCTAGGGTCTGAAGGGGGCCTCGCTCTCGTGCCGCTCTCTCAACGAGCTCAATAGCGCGCTTCACACCAAAACAAAAGCCCATCGCAGAGGCCTTTTCAATCTCCATTGTCGCTCCTAGGACTTGGCCGAAAGTTATATTCACCTCGGTAACTCTCGGGCAGAAGTTCAGCGATGCGTTCCATGATCAGGTCAGAATATCGGGCCAATCTAGAGCGAGTCCGTCTATCTCCCTCAGAAGCCACGACAAAAGGACGACCTATGGTCACGGTAATTCGCGGTCGATGCAAGATAGATCTGACACCTTTCATCTGGTCACTGCCGCTAATGCCTACAGGGAGTATAGAGGCCCCAGAGTGAGCAGCCAAGAGCGCCGTTCCGGGTTGGGGTGACTGTAACTGATTGTCAGGGCTTCTCTTCCCCTCAGGGAACATGCCCACCACCTGTCCTTCTTGGAGTTGCCCTAGAGCTTGACGCAACGCCTTCCTATCCAACCGTCCCCGTCTTACCGGGAAAGCGCCATATGCTTGAACTATAGCCCTTGCCATTAGGGGCTCAAACAACTCCTGCTTGGCCATAAAGTTGATACTTCGTGGGATGCTAGCACCCAGAAGGGGGGGGTCGATGAGATTAAGATGGTTGGCCACTATGATCAGTGGCCCTGTTCGGGGGACGTTTTCTCTGCCCTCGACCCGCCACCTCGTGAGAGCTATGAGTAGGACTTTCATCGTAGTGGTGGCGACATGATAGAATAGTCTCATTGGCGTGCTTCAATAAAGCCCACTGCCTGGTTCCCCACCTAGTCCGCATCGACACCACCTGTCTCGCTGACTCCAGCGTCCGCAACCGGCAGAACCTAGTTTAGAAATTATATCCCACGCAGCGTAGCAGCGCAAATCTCATCTCCGCCTTCTAAGCCTCAGAATCACACCAAGCGAGATTATCACCACCAGCCCGATAGAAGCAGCTATGAGTACATACAGCCAGGTATTGCTGTTGCCGTTATGAGGGGCTGGGGTTTGAGTTGGCCAGGGTGTCAGGACTGGAGAAAGCGACGGAGTAGCGCTAAGGGTCGGGGCAGGAGTGCCTGACGGGCTCGTTGTAGGAGTATCAGCAGCGGCAGATGTAGGGCCGGTAGTTGGTGTGGGAGTATGACTCACAGTGCTAGTGGGGATTGACGCAGGCGTAGGCGCGGGTGTAGGCGTGAGTGTGACCGTGGGCGTCGGTGTAGAAGTAGGCGTCGGGGAAGCGATAAAGGGTGGAGTCGAGGTAGGAAACGCCAGGCCATAGCCGGGAGACGGTACCCCATTGTCCACGAAGTCACTGGCCTGGTCGGTATCCAATCCTGCAGGTTGGCGTTCCAGAGAATGCCCTTCTTTCACATCTCGACTAGGCGGCGCCATCACACTGGCATCATCACCATAGGACAGCGCGTCAATGATCCTCCCTGTAGAGTCGATAAGCATCAATCTGTCACTCTCATTGTTCAACCCATTGCCGATACTGCCGTCAGCCACGAAAGCTATATTGCCACTAAAATCTGGGAAGTTATCGTAGAAACCAGCGCTAGCAGCAATTACAACAAAGCCGCCGGGAGGAAGCAGCAGGCTGGGAATGTAATCACTACTGAGATTGTCGGCAACCGTCCAATTAGTTAAATCAAAAGTCCGACCTGTTCGATTGTAGAGCTCCAGCCACTCAAAGGCAGCATCGATGCCACCCTGAACAGGATCATAGTAAACCTCGTTGATTACAATATCGCCCTCATTTGCCAGGGTTGGTGTTGCAGTAGGCGAAGGTATAAAGGTAGGCGTTGGTGTGGGTGTCGACGTGGGCTCGGGAGTGGGAGTGAGTGCGGGGGATGGCGGCAGAGTTGGCGTTGACGTAGGTGTAGATGTAGGCGTCGGCATAGGTGTAGGCGTTGACGTAGGTGTAGATGTA
>QIGA01000144.1 GCA_003229915.1 Chloroflexota bacterium | reverse complement strand
GTACCCCGCATGTATATCCTACAACACACTGAGTTGTTTCTTCACCAAGTAACCCCGACATGTCGGGGTGCTGTACTCGCAATGACACCTGAAGCCCTGTTTTTTGAAGCCAATCGCTATTTCGAGCTTTACACTGCTCCTGTGGCAACGCTATCAGCTAGTGTTGGGAATTTCCCGCGGTGTTGTGCTCGACAGCGCTGCCCCTGTTTGCGTATAATCTCAATCAGGATGAAAACCAGCGATTTCGATTATTATCTGCCGCCGGAGATGATCGCGCAGGCCGGGGCCGAGCCTCGCGATCGGTCTCGGCTCCTGGTCCTATATCGGAGTGATGGGATGGTGGAGCATCGGCATTTTTATGACCTGTGCGATTACCTCAAATCGGGGGATCTCGTGGTGTGCAACGACAGCCGTGTGCTCCCAGCCCGGCTTTCAGGAAGCAAAGTAGCAGGCGGGGCGAGGGTCGAGCTTCTGCTCTTGCGCCGTCTGGAGAAGGGAGTTTGGGAGACACTGGTCAGGCCTGGACGGAGGCTCAAGGCAGGCGCGAGAATCGAGTTGGGCGCCAGCCCTGCTGTTCAGGCTGAGGTGATAGCAAAGACGGCGACCGGCAACGCAGTGGTCAGCTTCTCCGACGAGGAGGCGCTGGAAGCGCTGGGCGCTGTACCTCTGCCTCCCTATGTGCGTCGACCTTTGGCTGATTCCGAGAGATACCAGACGGTGTATTCCCGGGAGAAGGGCAGCGTGGCGGCTCCCACAGCGGGGCTTCACTTCACGCCTGAACTCATGAGCCGTCTGCGTGACAAAGGCGTTCATTTCGCCTTCGTTACCCTTCATCTGGCGCTGGATTCTTTCAGGCCGGTGCAGGCAGACGACCCGCTGGGCCATGTGATACATCAGGAGTATGGCGAGATGACACCAGAGGTAGCCGACGAGATAAACCAGGCCCGAGCGGAGGGCAGGCGGGTGATATGTGTCGGCACCAGCTCGGTGAGAGTGCTTGAGCATGCGGCCAGAGCTAACCAAGGGGTGATGAAACCTTTCGCCGGCTGGACAGACCTCTTCATCATGCCGGGACATCGCTTTCGGGTGGTTGATGCCTTGATCACCAACTTTCACCTCCCCCGCTCCACCCTGCTGATGCTGGTGTCTGCCTTTGCGGGCAGGGAGCGCACTCTTGAAGCTTACCGGGAAGCGATGGAGCTCGGCTATCGTTTCTACAGCTTCGGCGACGCCATGCTGATACTCTGATAGAAGAGCGGTGCCGATCGAATTGCAGGGGTCAGTTCTACTCGGGCTGCTATTTGCGGGATGGGCGCCAACCCCCAGCAGCTTCGATGATCGCCTTTCGATTCCAGGAATGTTATCCAAGAACCTCACAGTGTGCAGCGTCGCGACTCCTGTCGCGACGAAGAATCCGTTGCCACGGGAGTGGCAACGCTACATCCTCCCATGATTGCGATTCGATGGAGAGGGCGCACCTTCTTTTCTGGGGTAGGCGGGACTTGCCGTGGAGGATCCCTACGGAGAGTACTCGAACACTTTGACAAAGGACATCGTAGCGCCCTCCCGCGCTATGAATTTGGGGGGCGTCTTGTAGACCAGGTTGTAGTGCTCCAGTTCTTCAAGGGGCACGGGGCTTACGGATGGGTTTGTACCCACAATCCTGTAGTTTGAAGATTGGGGAAGCTCTAGAAATGCCAGGGCATCCTCGTATGTGGCGAATGGGTTCCCATTATTGGCTATGTCTGAAATTACCTTGACTCTAACTTCCTCACTGGTTAACAGCTCCTCGTATGAAATTACCCAGGTTGAATTCACTGGAGTAACAGCCTGCCCTTCAAAATCGTACAACCGAGAGGACATCGATTGATAGTAGCCGGGGTAGTACAGCAGAACGGGAGCCAGTCTACCCTCCTGACGCTGGTAGTAGATTTCGAAGAAATCATCTCGATTCTCGCCAGCCCACTCTATCATGGCGTAGAACTTCCCCCTCGCCATATCGTAGTCCACGATCACATACTTTGAACTGTGTTCGTCTAGTATCGCATTCGCTGAGGATTCATCCTGGGCGATAAAGAATGAGCCTGCTGCCTCGGCATTCTTCTTGCCTGGGTTAGCGTTGGGTATGCGTTGGGCAGTGTAGGTGATCCAGTAGCCATAGTCCCACCAGCTCATTACTCCGTACGCTGACTCAGGGTAGCTGTAGCTTTCTCCTGCCGGTGGTTCCTCGTACAGCTCATAATAGAAGTCGGGGTTATCGAAAGGCTCGGGGGTATTCTCCTTCATCCAGACCAGTGCATCATGCCAGTCATCGCTGGGGCCCCTGAGGGCACCGGCCCACTCAATTGACTTTCCTATGTTGGGATAGAATGCCAGGAAGAACACCACAATCAGCGCTATCAAACCATATGCAAGCTTTGAACCTGTGAGTCCAGTACGGAATGCGCCCCGTCTTCTCTCAAGGGACTTCTCCTTCTTGCGCTTTTCCTTCTTGCTTGGCTTGTGTTTCTCCGTCTCCTTCTGCTGTGTCATGCCGCTGTCAAAATCCTCGCTCCTGCTCTCTGCGGGGGCTTCTTTGAAGCCAGCGAACTCAAGTATTATCGAGCAGAAGTATGCGCTAAGAAGGGCGGCGTTGACTGCAAAATAGTAGACAAAGCGCACCTGGCCGAACGTGGCTACTAGCATTACAAGACCCCACACTAAGAGCAGGGTCTTACCAGCAGTCCCTTCTTTTATGACTAAGTAGCCTACTATTGCGAGTGATATCAGGGACAGGTAGAATCCTGTGGTAAGCTCCTCCCATGCTCTCGATAGCGAGATCCCTTGCATTTCGGCCACGGTCAGAGATCCACCCGTGGGATTGAGGACGCCCAGCTTGTCTAGAATGGAGTTGAGCAAAGCAGGGTCGATGAGGTAGAGGAGCGCCAGGCCAATGCCGCCCAGGGCTGCCAGTGCCACGGGGTAGTAGGCTCGCCGTATGTTTCTGCGGACCATGAGGAAGGAAGAGCCGCTCAGTGCCAGGAAAGCCGCGATACCGATGGCCAAAGATGCCATCTGGATGCTCCACAAGGTGTATCGTCCCGAGGCCGGGGCGACCAACAGCAGAGCAATGAGAAAGGCAGGGACACCGACAACACAGAGGTAATCGGTCGACCTGCCCCTTAAGTGGTCTATAGTGTATTGAAGGACGGCAAAGACGAAGACTATGAATATAAACAGAGCGCCTCCCGTCCATGAGAGGAGGTAAAAGCCCAGCGCTATGCCGAACAGCAGGGAATAGATCAGAGGCTTTCGCAGGGCCCCCCAGTCTCTCCTCGACAGGGTGCTAAAGGAGATCTCCTTCTGCTTTGAGCTTCTCACAGCCATTATCAGGAACAACATTGTCAGGGTACTGAACAGCACCTCGGCGACGTGGTGATCGGTGAATCCGAGCAAGGAGCGCATAAGGAATTGACCGGGCAATATGGCAATAAGAGCCGCGGCAAGAAGCCCAGCCTTTTTGTTGAACAGCTCTTTTCCTATGAAGTACACCGGAACGGTGACCAGAGCTCCCAGGACCGCCGGGAAATAGGCGCCTATGGTTTCTATCACGCCCTTGGATGGGGAACCGGCGCCGAAGACCCAGACGAAGAAGCCAAGGAGCAGGTCGAAGAAAGGTGCGGTGGCACTGGTCTGGCCACCTGGATAGTATCCATAGGGGTCGAGGACAGCAAGGTGAGGAAAATGCTGTACAAGGTTCTCCACTACACGTATGTGAAGCCAGGGGTCGTTTATCTGGAACCTGACCCAGTCTCCGACGAAGACATTGTCATAGGGGAAATAAACGCGCCAGAAGAGGGCGATACCGAAGATGAGGGCCAATACCAGGCCGTACCTAGCACGGGTTGAGGACCTTATTCTGGCACCAAGGTTGCTCATTCTATACTATGGTCTGCTGCTGATTATCGCGGTGCAGGATGAAAGGCAAGTTCGGAATTAACTTGTGTTGTCAACGTAGATGTGTATGCCGGGAAGAAAAGGATAAAAAGCAGCCCAAGGATTATGAGTAGAGCATTTGAGGGCAGAAGGGCGATAATGACAATTAGAAGTATATACAGGATCACTATGACTGTAAGCTCGTTTTCAGGT
>QIGA01000056.1 GCA_003229915.1 Chloroflexota bacterium | reverse complement strand
TCCCTTGGGCCCATGGAACTTGTGAGTCGACAAACTCAACATATCCACACCGAGCTTATCCACATCCAGGTCAAGCGCCCCGGCACCCTGAACTGCGTCGGTGTGAAACGCAATATGCCTCTCCTTGGACTTGCTTTTAACCAGCCTGGTGAACTCAGCGATAGGCTCCACGGTACCGATCTCGTTATTAGCCAGCATAATACTGATTAGAATTGTCCGATCCGTAATCGCTTTTTCCAGGTCGTCGATATTGACCAGCCCAAACTGGTCCACAGGAAGATAGGTTACCTCAAAGCCAAATCTCTCCAGGTAGTGACATGTGTGGCGCACAGCGTGGTGCTCGATCTCCGAGGTGATAATATGATTCCCCCTGTCCTTGAGAGCAAAGGCAGCCCCCTTCAATGCAGTGTTGTCAGACTCGGTGCCACCACTGGTAAAAATGACCTCATTCTCGTTACATCCCAGTATACTCGATACAGTAGACCTTGCTTCATCGACCGCCTTCCGTGCCTCCCGAGCCATAGCGTAGATCGCCGAAGGGTTGCCATAGTGCTGGCAGAAATAGGGGAGCATTGCCTCCAGAACGTCCGGATGCACCGGGGTAGTGGCTGCATGATCCATATATACTGTTCTTCGTTCCATTTATCTCAACTCCAATGTAATTCGGTAGGGATTCTACTATCCTCACGTCTCGTTGTCAACGCCGCCTAATCTCCAAACCACTACGCCTACGATAACATAAGATAGCGTCAACATCCACTCAGAGACGGTGTTCCTCTGCCACACTTGACAAAGCGAGTGCGAACTTGCTACAATCACCGCAACATTCAGGTGATTTCGCGGCCCCGTGGTGTAGCGGTCTAACATATCGGCCTGTCACGCCGAAGATCATGGGTTCGAATCCCATCGGGGTCGCCAATGCTTACGTAATCGGGTAAAGGGTGAAGACTGGGGGCAGTTTATCTTCTCCCATTTGTAGAGCAGCCAAACAACCTTCCGCCGCAACGCAGACCAGGTATCGTCTAGGGCTATCATGGCAGCCGGCTTCAACCCCACGGTCTGAGCGACTTGAGCGATAATGTCTCTGTTTATGCCCACTTTCATCTTAGAATTGACACAGCAATAAACACTTTGGCGAGGCCGTCCACATGGGTTCAGGAGATTCAGAGACCAAGGCAAGAGGGTATATTGAAATTGACCATGAGGTCTGTAAAGGGTGTCAGATTTGCATATATTTTTGCCCCAAGGATGCGATCTCTCTGTCCCACAAGCTGAATGCCAGTGGCTATATGACTGTCTCGTTCAATGACAGCGGGGAATGTACGGGTTGCACGAAATGTGCAGTGGTGTGTCCCGAAGTGGCAATAGAGGTTTACCGTGGCTAGGGTTCTCATGACCGGTAATAGCGCGGTGGGAGAAGCAGCCATCAGGGCCGGTTGCCAGGGTTATTTCGGTTACCCCATTACCCCTCAGAATGAACTCACTGAATATATGGCTGCCCACCTCAGTAGAAGGAGAGGATGTTCGTTTGTTCAGGCAGAAAGTGAGATCGCGGCCATAAATATGGTATACGGAGCCAGTCTGGCCGGAGTCAGAGCGATGACATCCTCATCCAGTCCCGGAATCAGCCTGAAGCAGGAAGGAATCTCCTATCTGGCAGCATGCGAGCTCCCTGCGGTTATTGTCAATATGTCTCGCGGTGGACCCGGTTTGGGGAGCATCTCTGCCGCGCAGTCAGACTATTTCCAGGCCACCCGTGGTGGAGGTCACGGGGATTATCGCTGCATAGTTCTAGCGCCATCGTCAGTGCAGGAGTTGGCGGACCTCACCCACCGCGCATTTGACCTCGCCGACAGATATCAGATTCCTGTAATCATCCTTGGGGACGGCATGTTGGGGCAGATGATGGAGCCGGTGGAGTTCAAACATGAAGCCCCTGAGGAACCACCAGTTAGAAGCAATGCTCTGAGAGGGGCCAAAGGTCGGCCCAGCAGAATCATTAAAACCTTTACCTCAAAGCCAACCGAGCTGGAAGAGCTAAACTGGAGTTTGTTCAGAAGATATCAGCTAATCAAGAAGGAAGAAACCACTTGCGAGACCTTTCTGGTTGAGGATGCTGAGCTAATAGTCGTTGCTTTCGGTATTGCGGCCCGCATTGCCAAAGGCGCTATCAAGAACGCGCGTACTGCAGGCCTACGAGTGGGAATGCTGAGGCCAGTCACCCTCTGGCCGTTTCCTGCCGAAGCAGTGCGAGAATTCGCCAAAAGGACGAAGTATTTCCTTGTCTTTGAAATGAATATGGGCCAGATGGTGGAGGATGTGCGACTGGCATTGGAGGGCAAAGGAGAAGTTTTCTTCTATGGGAGGCCGGGAGGCGTGATTCCCACCCCCAGCGAGGTTCTCCGGGTTATCTCACGCCATTACTACCAGGAGGGACTGAGGTAGGAAATTGAAAAAGGTATACTCCCGACCCAAGTCACTGAAAAGGAATCATTTCCACTACTGTCCAGGGTGCGGGCATTCCATTATCCACAGGGTTATGACCGAGCTGATTGATGAGATGGATCTTCAAGATAAAGCTATCGGTATTCCGCCGCCTGGGTGTTCGGTTTTCGCCTACCACTATTTCGATGTGGATATGGCAGAGTCCGCTCACGGGAGAGGCGCTGCGGTGGCTACCGGCATAAAAAGGGCTTATCCCGAGGCGATAGTGTTTACTTACCAGGGGGATGGCGACCTTGCTGCCATCGGCACCGCCGAGACCATACACGCCGCCAATAGAGGAGAGAAGATCACCGCCATTTTCATCAACAACGCCGTCTATGGCATGACCGGGGGACAGATGGCCCCCACCACCCTTTCTGACCAGAAAACCACCACTACTCCTTACGGGCGGGATGTAAAGCTAGAAGGATATCCCATCAGGATGAGCGAGATCCTGGCCCTGCTCAAAGGAGCGGTTTACATCGAGCGGACTGCGGTGAATTCTCCGACTAACATCAGGAGGACCAAGAAGGCCATCCGCAAAGCATTCCAGTCACAAATAGACAACCTCGGTTTCTCGCTGGTGGAAATACTATCCCCCTGTCCCACCAACTGGAGGATGAATCCCTTGGAATCGTGGCAGTGGATCGACAAAGAGATGACGAGAGAGTTCCCCTTGGGAGTAATAAAGGACATAACCGGGGAGAAGAATGCTGATTAAGACGATCTTCGCAGGTTTTGGAGGCCAGGGGGTTCTATCCATGGGTCTCAATTTAGCCCAGGCCGCTATGCTTGAGGGGAAAAACGTCACCTATCTGCCCTCCTATGGCGCCGAAGTACGCGGCGGCACTGCCAATTGCACTGTAGCCATATCAGATGAAGAGATAGCTTCCCCTGTTGCCTCTTCTCCAGAGTTTGTCGTGGCCATGAACCAACCCTCTCTGGTTAGATTTCAGAATCAGATTCAATCAGGGGGTCTATTCTTCATCAATTCCTCCCTAGTGGAAGCTGAGCTATCCAGGGGTGATATCGAGGTTATAAGCGTTCCAGCGAACAGTATCGCTGAGGAATTGGGCAGTCCAAGGTCCGCTAACATGGTGATGCTGGGCGCACTCACCAAAAAGAGTAACGTGGTCTCCCTTCCCAGCGTGATCGAAGGGCTCAAAGATACTTTGAAGAATAAGCCAAAACTGATCGCCATTAACAAAAAGGCCCTGATGGCAGGCTACAATGCAGTCTGATCTCAGTTGTGGTTCTTAGTTGAACGTTGCTGTCAGTTTGAATTTGCCCGAAAGCAGAATCTCAGGGGTGTAAATAGCTAAAGCGGGAGCAACCTATGTGCGTGAAACAGATTTCCGTTAGTCTGGAAAATATGCCGGGGAGGTTCCTGGATGTGAGCGAACGTCTGGGGGCAGAAGGGATAAACATCAGGGCTATTTCAGTGGCCGATACATCCGATGTCAGCACCGTGAGGTTTGTAGCAGATGACCCGAACAAAACCTCAAACGTTTTACGGAGTCATGGCTATTCTGTGAAGGAAACCGACGTAATAGCCGTAGAGGTACCTGACCATCCCGGTGGGCTTCAAGCCATTCTCAAGCCCCTGAAGGGAGCCGACATAAATGTGCACTATCTCTATCCCTATCTGGGCAGAGGAGAAAGCGGGCAGCCCATAATCATCGTGGGCGTGGACAAAACCGAAGAGGCGTTAGAGGTTTTGAAAAAGAACTGGGTTCACACCTTCGGGAAAGAGATCTATGCCCTGTAGTATGTCCCCACCGCGAAAGACTCGTCTGGTAACGCTCACCGCTAGGAAACACCGGGGGCAGTTCCTTCTTGTTCAACACCTGGCACGTGAGACACAGGCCTGACGCATTCCATTGAGATGGCTTTCGGCTCACACACCATGAAACAGCACCCGCATCCGTAGCATGCCTCGGGATCCACCTGTGCCTTCAGCTTCTTCGAGCCAAGCACCTTCACCATGCTTATAGCATCGAAGTTGCAGTTATCTATACAGTTTTGGCACCCATCACAAGTATCCTGATCGACCTTCGCCTCGTAGCGGCTCTTGGCGTAGTGGTGGCCGATAGGTATGTTGCAGTGTTCCAACGTTTGGAACTCGATGCAGCAATCGCTACAGCAGTTGCACATAAGGGTGACTGCGGCAATATTGACCGCCGTAGGCACCAAGCCTGAACGGGCAGCCTCCTCCATTTTCTGTAGCGCCTCTTCGTAGCTCAGCTTCCTGCCATGGCCGCTGGCAATGTCATACTCGGCCGTTCGATCGAAGTCCAGGCAAACTTCGACTGGTCGATCACAGGCTCCGACTTCGAGGCGGCAGGGGCAATCCACCACAGAGATCAGTTGCTTCTCCCTCAGTATCTCCCGCCAGTCCTCCCAGGGCTGGAGATTGGGATCGTCTGCCACTGCCTGCCA
>QIGA01000202.1 GCA_003229915.1 Chloroflexota bacterium | reverse complement strand
GTTCCCGCTATCGATAGCCTCCGCAGCCAACACCAGCCCCTCTTCGAAGCTCGTTGTCTTGTCTCCAGCCACCAGCACGGCAGCGGCGTTGAGCAGGACGATGTCTCTCTTTTGTCCTCGTTCTCCGCCAAGCAGGGCTTTTGTCGTGGCGGCATTGTCCTCGGTGGTGCCTCCGGCGAGGTCGCTGAGCTTGGCCAGCGGCAATCCCAACTCCTGAGGGTCCAAATAATAGGTTTCAATCTGGCCATCGTAGACTCGGGAGACCTTGTTCGATCCGGTGACGGATAATTCGTCGAGCCCGTCGGCGCCGTGAACCACGAAAGCGTGTTCGGCACCGAGGGTGCGAAGCACCTCCGCCATCAATTCGGTGAGGTCGCTATCGTAGACGCCCAGGAGCTGTCTTCTGGCTTGGGCAGGATTGCATAGGGGGCCCAGGATGTTGAAGATAGTGCGCAGCCCGATCTCCTGACGAGGCCCCAGAGCGTGTTTCATCGCCGGATGCAGCAGTGGGGCGAACAGGAAACCGATACCCACCTCGTCGATGCAGCGGGCGACCTGTGGGGCGGTGATCTCCAGGTTGACGCCGAGGGCTTGCAGCAGGTCAGCGCTGCCACAGCGACTGGACACCGAACGATTGCCATGTTTGGCGACGGCGAGCCCGGCCCCAGCGGCAACGAAGGCCACCGTGGTCGAGATGTTGAAGGTGCCGCTGCCATCGCCACCGGTGCCGCAGGTATCAACCACCACGTTTTGCTTGGGCTTTACCTCGATGGCGTTCTCCCTCATCGCCTGGGCGCAACCAGCGATCTCATCCGCGGTCTCTCCCTTCATCCGCAGTCCGGTGAGGAATGCGCCTATCTGCGCCGGGGTGGCCTGCTCCTGCATGATCCCTCTCATTACCTCCCGGGCCTCGTCTGCGGTGAGGTCGTTGCCGGCGACGATTTTGGCTAGCGCTTCCTTAATCATCTTGGTTTAATTCCTCTTTGCTCAGTATTCAGTGCCGGACCAGCGTGATGCGCTTCTTCCTCCGCTATTCTGAGGGCACTCTCCAGCGCCTTGAGCTTACTCAAAGTCTCGTGATACTCTCGTGTCGGGTCGGAATCGTACACTATCCCGGCACCGGCCTGAAGATAAGCGGTGTCCCCTATCATAACGATGGTGCGGATTGTAATGCAAGTATCCATATTCCCGCTGAAGCCGAAGTAGCCCACAGCACCGCCGTATGGCCCGCGCTTCAGGTCTTCGAGCTCGGTTATGATCTCCATGGCCCTTATTTTGGGGGCGCCGGTCAGTGTGCCTGCGGGGAAGGCAGCCCTCAGCAGGCTGAAAGCGTCCTCCCCATTCCTCAGTTTTCCTTCGGCTGTTGAGACTATGTGCATCACGTGGGAGAACTTCTCTACAGTCATTGACGTGGGCACCCTCACTGTACCGTACTGACAGACCCTCCCCAGATCGTTTCTGGCGAGGTCGACGAGCATCGCGTGTTCCGCTAGCTCTTTGGGGTCGTTGAGAAGCTCGGCGCTCAAGGCCTCATCCTCTTCTTCAGTTGACCCCCTGGGCCTCGTGCCAGCTATGGGGCATGTCTCGGCAAGCCCCTCCTCGACTTTCACCAGCATCTCGGGGCTGGAGCCAATAAGTTGAAAATCGCCAAAGTCGAGGTAGAACAGGTAGGGAGAAGGGTTGAGCATGCGCAGCGCTCGGTAGATGGCAAACGGCTGTGCGCTGGTCTTGCGCCGCAGCCGTTGCGACAGCACTATCTGAAAGGCATCGCCAGCGTTGATGTATTCTTTGCAGGACAGCACTGCCTTTTCGAACTCTTCCTGGGTGAAGTTGGACTTAAGCTTCTCATCTTGGGGAAAAGCCGCTGTGCTATTTGTTCCCACCGATTCGAGCGACAGTGGTTTGGCCAGTCTGGCAACGATGGACTCGATCTTGGACGTAGCCTGCTCATAGGCGCATTCGGCGGGGCCATCGACAAAGGTATTGGCCACTATCTTCATCTTATGCTGCACGTGATCGAAAATTATCATGGTATCGGTGAAGACGAAGACGCATTCGGGCAGACCGAGCTCATCATGGGAGCATTCTGGGAGCTTCTCGAAGGAGCGCACCATATCGTAGGAAATGTAGCCGACCGCTCCTCCGAAGAAACGGGGCAGGCCGGGGACTTTGACCACCTGGCGCTGGGCGAGAAGCTCTTGCACTAGATGCAGGCAGTCACGGCCTTCGAGATCCAGCCTTTGCCGCTCACCGTTGCGGTGGATGATAGCTTTATTGCCGGATGACTTGAGCACGACGTTGTGACCGATGCCCAGGAAAGAGTAACGGCCCAGCTTCTGCCCGCCCTCCACACTTTCAAGCAGGAATGTGGGCGCTTCCTGTCTCAGCTTGAGGAATACCGAGACAGGGGTATCCAGGTCAGCGGATAGTTCGCGGAAAACCGGAACCAGATTCCCCTCTTTAGCCAGCCCCCGGAATTTCTCTAGGCTGGGCAGATATTCAACTGCCATAGCTTTATCCTCGAGAAAGACAAATCAAAAACCCCGCCCAAGGGACGGGGTTTATCCGCGGTGCCACCCTTGTTAGCTGCCGCCTGGTATATGAGGCGACAACTCACTCTTATTGAGTACAGCCCCTATGGATCGAGGCGATACCCCAGGTTCTGATAACGGTACCTGCTCCGGCAAAGCCTACTCCCCCTGAACCCTGGGTTTCGGTTTGCGGCTCCCAAGCCCATTCCGCCTCTGCGCCGACATCGGCTCGCACCTAACCCGACTCTCTGAGTCCCGCTGGAGACGTACTACTCTTGTTCTCAGCCGATCACTTATTCAATTAAGGGGAAATTTAGCATACAATGTTGACTTTGTCAACTTATTACCCACCACGGGTTCAGTTCAATCATGGTTGATCAGCCGCCATAAGTGCAAGAACGCCCTCTACATCATCCTCATGAGGCCACTCTCTTTGACGGTCAGTGCAATCGAAGGCCAACGAGTAGTCACGAAGTATAGTGAAAATAGCGTCAATGACTCGCTCTATATCAGTTAGCTTCATTGCTCGTAGTGCTGGCCTCTTACCCGTTTGAAATACAACTCGCTGGTCTCTGTGCCCATGCACTCTATTTCGCCAATCCCTAACAGCATTCATTATGGCTTCTAGTTCACATACTTTAGCCATGTCTCTACCGATGTCTTCGTTTGTGAGCTTCTTGAAGAGTTCCATGCCCAAGTCAGGAGCAGCTTTATTCTGTTGTCGCTGCTCATAGGCATCGCGAGAGAAGATATCTCGATTACTGCACATGTAGTTAAAAAGTTTGTAGATACTTACAGATTGTGGATTCTTGTCGAATACGTTGCACAGATGAAATAGTGCTGAGTTGAAATGTGCAGACTCGGTAGCATTAAGGAAGGTAAGGCCGAGGCGTACTCGCCCTCTATACTCATTGAGACGTTTGCCGATCTTAATATGTAGTTCAGCCCTAAGTAGTTGATTCATTACATCGCCAAGGTATGCTGAATACTTCTTCTCGATTGTGCTCAACTCATAGGTCGGTTTGGGCATGGCTATCTCCTCCTCCTTTTCTTTACCTTTCCAAGCGGACGGCGTGATAGCAAAGTGCTAGGTGTTTTGGTTGCATACTGCCTGCCTTGTCTTAAAAGCCGTACATCCGCCCTTCCCATGGAAGGAAGTTGAATATCTCATGGCCATATCTGTGTTTCGCAACGTGACTACCACCACCCACTATTGGGTCGCTGTCAAGCCTCCCCTGGTAGTACTTCATCCAACCAATATTCAATAATATAATCTTAGTCATATGAACTCCTCGTAAACAATATTCGACTAGATTATGACTTGTTGGTATGACTCTGTCAATGTACCTTCAAGGCCTTATACCGAAGTGCTACAGTTGGTTTTGAGCATCGTAGGGTGGGTGGAATGAAATGGAACCCACCACCCCAAACGCACAACTGAACGGTGGGTGCAGCATAGCGAAACCCACCCTACTCACTCTAATAGCTGATGGCCGAATGCCTCCCTGTAGCGTCGTGACTCCTGTCACGACGAGGGTTCGTTGCCATAGGAGTGGCAACGCTACGTTTGCCGAAGGTCTCGCCATGATTCGTCGGCAGGCAATATCCGAATAAGG
>QIGA01000281.1 GCA_003229915.1 Chloroflexota bacterium | reverse complement strand
GGAACTTCTCCAGGGCTCCAGCAATGTCGAAGGTCCTGTCCCTGATGTTTTCCACCTCCACACCACTGCCAAGGAGGAACACGCTAACTTTGTTTCCGGTGCCGAGCGCCTCACTACCTAGTCGTAGCGCGTTCCATGCGGTCTCTGGGTCATTGGTATTGAGGATGATGCCGAGTTTCACTTCTTGACCTCCAGTGAGGTATTCAATTTCACCAGCTCGGTGAGTGCGAAGACGGCGGGGCACCTCTCGCAGGCCAGTCGCTCCGCCTCCTTGATGACCTGCTCCAGCATACCCACGTTGATATTGTTTAAGGTCGCCATCGGTACACCTCCAGTTTAGTCTGTTCTACCGTGAATCAGCGCTGCATCCTGCCTGATTTGCTCAAACAGTATCTCCCGCAATAAATCAAACGCATCAAGGAGGCGGGGATTGGCTATCCGATAATAGACGACATTGCCCTCCTTCCTTGAGACGAGGATATGACGCTCCCTCATCATGGTCAGGTGCTGGGACAGGTTAGCCTTTGCCATTCCAAGTGTCTCTCCCAACTCCCCGACACTCATTTCCTTGTCTCGGAGAGTGTTAATCAGTTCCAGTCGCTTGGGATGGGAGAATACCTTACACATTTCCGCATGGTAGGAGTAAATCTGGTCTTCCATCTCTGGCCCCTCCGCATAAGTTTAGTATATTAGATGTTTCTAATATTCCTAAGCACCTACAATACCACAAATCCTTGTCCCTGGCAAACCTGCAAAACGAGGAGCTTCCCGCGAAACGGGTAGTTTTTGGAGGCATCTGAAGCTAAATCAGCAAGCAGCTACGGATACTGTCGAAGCTAAGCTCCCAGGGTTTCAGGCGTTTCGCGGGAGCCTAATAGTGAAATATGTTGACTTTCAATTACTGTTGGAGTATAAAGATTCCTGCAAAAAAGGAAGGATATATTAAGATTAGCTCCTTTTTTCGATAAAAAAAGCACTGTGGCTCGGTAACTACAGGGCTTCTAATACCACAGTTCGAGCTAAGACTGCTATGGCGCACGTAACATCAAAGAGCTACCAAGCTTTACAGAAAAGACTGGACGAGGCACCACAGGGTGCGCCTGCCTCTGAGTCGCTATTCAAGATACTCGAAGTGCTTTTCACGGAAGAGGAAGCTGGAAAGGTTTCCCTCCTACCGGTTAATCTATTCACTATTGAAGAGGCATCCAAGCTGTGGAAGAAGCCAAACGATGAGGCACGAACAATCCTGGATACCCTGGCAGACAAAGGTATCCTGTTTGACTTCACTATAGGAGAAACGCAGGCTTACGTGCTTGCGCCCCCGATGGCCGGGTTTTTCGAATTCTCCTTGATGCGTTTGGATGGCAGATTTGACAAGAGGCTGCTATCTGAATTGTATTACCAGTATATCAATATCGAAGAGGATTTAATACAAAGGATTTTCTCGCTCGATCCTGCTATACATAGAGCTTTTATCCAGGAGGACACAATTCAGGATGAAGACAAGGTGGAAGTCCTTAATTATGAGCGGGCAAGCCATGTAATTAACACTGCCACTTGCATCACGGTAGGGATTTGTTACTGCCGTCACAAAATAGCGCATTTGGGCAAAGGCTGCAGCAATCCGCAAGATGTTTGCCTGACATTCAACAAGACGGCGGAGAGTTTGGCCAAGCACAAGATAGCCAGGGAAATCGATAAGAGAGAAGCCCAGAGGATTCTTGAGGAATGTAGGAAGGCTGGCCTGGTTCAACTGGGGGATAATGTGCAGAACATGGTCAATTGGATCTGTAATTGCTGCTCTTGTTGCTGTGAAGCCTTGCTGGCTTATCGAAGGCTCGGGTATAACGCAAAGATAAACACTAACTTCATTTCAAGATACAGCCGCGAAGAATGCACAGGGTGTGAAATCTGTGTCGCGCGATGCTCAGTAGACGCAATCACGATTTGTAGTAACCAGGATGGCAACTATTACCCAGAGGTTAACGCCGAGAGATGCATTGGCTGTGGAATCTGCGCCAGATTCTGCCCCACGGATACTTTGAGCATGGAGAGAAGAAAAGAAATGGCATTTGTCCCGGTAGACAGTTTTGAGCGTTTTGTTCTGAATGCAATTGATACAGGGACACTGCAGAATGTGCTCTGGAATAACTCTACGCTCTTAACACATGATATACTGCGCCGCTTTCTCAGGATACTCTTGTCTTTAAAACCTGCGAAGAGGTTGTTGGCCAAACGTCAGCTTCGATCGAGATTCCTCACCCTTTTAACTAAAACTGAGCACTATACATTGTATGACAAGTTGGTCAATGATGGGAGGGGGCAGGACTACTCTCATCCAGAGTTAGCTTTCTAACAGAAAGAAAAAGACAGGTTGATATAGTGCTCTAGGTCGAGTGCCGCTAAGTCAATCTTACAGGAATGGAAGGTGAGAGATTTCCAAACCAAATTCGCTAGGCGATGAGAGCTACCTTAGAGAACGCTGAGATAGTCCTAATCAACCCCCTTGTAAACCCCCCAAGATTGGGAGATTTTTGAAGCTGGGTGCGTCCCCAGACCCCCGGCAGTATGTGTCCCGCACCTCTTTTTCTGCATTCGCATCGCATGACAAAATCCGTTAGCGGCGGATTTCACAGGGGGGTCGCAGGTCACTTTGTCCATGGCAAACCTGCAAAACGAGTGCACAGCACGTTGACCTAAAGACCCCCTTGAACTACAATAGTCACTGGAATTATGCTTCGGGGAAGGACATATGCCAAAGCATTTGGGAAGGAGTGAATAGGTCCCAATGGATGGAATCACGGTAGCTATTGATGGGCAGAAGATCAAGGTCAAAGCTGGAACAACGGTTCTCAGGGCGGCGCGGGAAGCCGGCATCTACGTTCCTTCCCTTTGTGACCACCCTGACCTCAATCCGATAGGCCAGTGCGGCCTTTGCGCGGTCATGATCCAGGGAGAGGAGGACTTCCCTCTGGCATGCAAAACCGAGGTGGCGGAAGGCATGGTGGTGACTACCGAAACGTTGCAGCTAGGGAAACGCCGTCGTGAAGCTCTGGCCAAGATTCTTGTGGAGCACCCTCATGCCTGTCTTGATTGCTGGCGGCGGGCAAGGTGCGGTCCCTTTGACATCTGCCTGCGAACCATGGCTATCGATCAGCACTGTGTCATATGCCCCAAGAACAGGTATTGTGAATTCCAGAGGCTGGTGGATTACATTGGCATCGACGGCGGAATCCCCTACGTTTCCAAGGGATACAGCGTGCTCAGGGACAACCCCTTCTATGAGATCAACTTCGATCTCTGCGTGCTCTGCGGTCGCTGTATTCGCATATGCCGGGATGTGAGAGGGGTCGGGGTCTATGCCTTCGACGATGAGGATAACCCCACTCGAGTGGATATAGTAAGCGGAGGCTCAGTCAAGGACTCAGGATGTAAGTCCTGCTGCGCCTGCGTGGAGGTCTGCCCCACGGGGGCTATTGTTGACCGGGTGCCGCAGGAGAAGATTTGGGCGAACCGTGAGGCCTACGTTGTCCCTTGCAGCGACGCTTGCCCTGCCCATATAGACATACCGAGGTATGTAGACTACGCAGCCCAGGGCAAGTACGGCGAGTCTCTGGCGGTGATCAGAGAGAAGGTTCCCTTCCCTGGGTCTCTGGGGAGGGTGTGCATACATCTCTGTGAGCAGGCGTGCCGTCGTGACGCTCTCAACGATCCCATAGCCATCAAAGAGCTCAAGCGAGTGGCTGCTGACCTGGGCGACGAGCAGTGGCGGAATGGCTCCAGGATAGCCGAGAGCACAGGCAAGAGCGTAGCGGTCGTAGGGGCTGGCCCCGCCGGGCTGACCGCTGCCTTCTATCTGGCGAAAGCGGGCCACTCAGCAGTAGTGTTCGAGGCTCTGCCTGAGCTCGGTGGCATGATGAGGGTAGGTATCCCCGAATACCGTTTACCCCGCGATATCCTCTCTGCCGAGATCGACATAATTCGTGAGGCTGGCGTGGAGATCAGGCCCAACACCAGGATTGATTCGGTGGACAGCCTTCTGGGCGAAGGCTATGACGCTGTCTTCCTGGGGATAGGCGCTCACCAGGGAACTAAGATAGGTGTTGAAGGCGAGGACCTGTCCGGTGTCATGGATGGCGCAACCTTCCTTCGGGAGGTGAACCTGGGGCAAAAGATTGACGTTGGTGACAG
>QIGA01000208.1 GCA_003229915.1 Chloroflexota bacterium | reverse complement strand
ACAAGCCGCAGTGAGCCGCGTGAAAGCCCCGCTGCTGATCTGTGCTATTTCGCAGCAAACGCTTCACACGCACGTGAATCCGCTCTTACCTGCATTCCATACTTGAGCCCCGCGTGCACAGCGCTGGTGCAATTAAAGAATTTCTCGTCTGGTTTCGGGCTGAAGCTCTGGCAATCGCCACATTTGTCCTTTTGCTCTTGCGCCATCTGTCACTCTCCCAGTTGATCGAAATCTTGTTCCTCCGTTTTCGAGGAGAAACCTGCCAGTGCGCTCATTATATCACCAATTCCCCGTCTACAACAGAATGTCCAGATATGATAGTGACCTATACAGTCAGCCAAGAACGCTTGACAACGAATTGGCAGCAGCAGATAATCGAATTACCAGATGGTGGTGCCAAAATGAGCAGCAACTCCAAGAAGCTTAGCGATTTTCTCAAGATCGCTGCCGCCGCGCTTGTCGTCATAGCCCTCTACCAGGAGTTGAAGAAACCCCCGGCAGAACGCGAATGGCACGGCAGAATCGCCAACATCATTCCCTACGACTTCCGCATACCAACTGCAGCACGCCTCCGTGAGCGTTTGTGGAACCCTGAAGACCATCGCATTTTCACCGAACACGTCTTTGGGGTTGGCTGGGCGATCAACTTCCACACCGTGATGCGAAAGCTGCGAAGGGCCGAGGAGGCACCAGGCACACCGTCTCCCGAGGATTCCAATGAGAGCCTCTAGGCGAGCGCTCGAAAACTTAGCACAACAGGATATCCTGGAGCAGATGCTCCAACCTACCCATCATTATCAGGCAGGCTCCTAATACAGCCACCAACTAAGATGACATCCAAAGCACTTATCTGGGACCTGGACGGAGTCATCGCCGATACCGCGCCATTTCATTTTCGTGCGTGGCAGCGCGTGGCACGAGACAGGGGAGTAATCTTCACCGAGACCGACTTCAGGCAGGCCTTTGGCAAGAGAAACCTTGAGATCATCGCCGAGAAATTCGGCAAGGACATAGCTTCCCAGGAAACAGAGAGCCTTTCACTGAAGAAGGAGGAGCTTTTCCGCAGGATTGCGAGGGGAAGCATCAAGCCGTTCCCAGGAGTACTGAATTTGCTGCTCTCGCTGAAGTCGGCCATGTGGAAAATGGCTATAGCATCGTCAACCCCCGAAGGCAATATCAGGTTAATCACCCGTTCTCTGGAGATAGCCAGCCTCTTTGACACCGTGATATCTGACAGAGATGTGTCGCGGGGGAAACCTGACCCCGAATGTTTCCTGCTTGCTGCGGAGAGGCTGGAAGCGGCACCAGGTAGTTGTGTGGTGATTGAAGATGCGATTGCGGGGGTCAGGGCAGCCAAGAACGCTGGAATGAAGTGTATCGCCGTGACCAACACTCACCCAGCCGAGAAGTTGGTAGAGGCCGACAAGGTTGTAGACAGCCTGGAGGAGGTCACGCTAAATGCGCTTGAATCCCTGTTGCGATCGCACGGTTGATTGACAGTTCATTATCTAAAAAGCCAGAGGAATCTATCCTCGTACTCCTCGAACAAACCCCATCTTTCCAGCTCCATCTTTAGAGCAGAGGGCTCAAGTTCACCCTTTTTTACCAGGGAGAAAAGCCTCTCAATTGACCTTCTGGCATCCAAGGGAATGCCACTACGGTCTACGTCCAGAAGCCCCCTTCTTCCAAGCTCAATAACATTGCTGCCCAAGGAATAGCTGGTCATGTCGAAAATGAACTTCAGCAAGGAGACATCCCACAGTTCGTCCACACCTTTTATGATTGTGGTTAGCGGGCCCCCCTCCTTATCTATTTCCTCCTCAAGTTTGCGCACTACCGTACTCATATCAGATGATACGATGTTCATCTCCTTGGGCTCATTCCTGTAACCGTAGAAAATCCCCGGCGCATGAGGCCCATGTTCTCGCGTTACCATTTCAAGATATCTCTTGGCGTGCTCGCCGAACCCTTCCATATTCACCAGATATGCTGGTGTCACGACCCTGGGCCTCTCTGCGAGCACTCTCCCCTCCCTAACCACGGTTTCACCTTCACCCTCCCCAAAATCCCTATACGAAGGCTCCGTGACCAGATAGTAATAAATGTTAGTAGCGCCGAAGGTAGACAAGGTCTGCCTGGGAGGACGCAGGATTTCGGTGTGGCTCACAGCATATTCAATTCTTTCGTCATCAAGATTCATTGCAACAAACCTATACTCTCCTCTAACGACATTGTACCCCAATCACGAGATTAGCGCCAAACCTGGAGGCTATCTGGCATCCGCCTCAGCAGACCGCGAATCCCAACCAGCAGAAGCTCAGGCGTGCAATTCGACAACGTCCCCGTCCTCAAGGATATGTTCTCTCTTGACTCTCTGCCCATCATATTTTCCCGAGCCCCAAATCTGAGCATATCTCAACCTGTTTCGGAAGTCTTTGTGGACGGATTGTGCCGCATCTTCAACCGTGCTGCCCCTCTTGAGTACTACCGGCTCATCGAAATCGGTCTTCTTGCCCGGAGATTTGGTGTAGACTCGAATGATGTTCAACATCTTGTATATAGCCCGATTCATTTCCTCAAGACCAGTTCCCTCCTTGGCGGAGATCGCAACCACGGGGAATTCGCCACCACAGCGCGCGCTTAACATCCTGTAGTGTTCGTCCGAGCCATCCAAATCACTCTTACTCCCCACAACTAGCGGCCTCTTGCGGACTATCCCAGGCGCGAGCTCATCTCCCACCTCTTCCCCCCCCAACTTGATCTTCATACCCTCCAGTTCAGCGAACATATCCTCCAACTGGATTAGGGGGTCTTCTCCCAGGTTCACCACAATCAGAAGGACATCGGCATTCCGCAGCAGGTGAGAAAACCAGGGTTTGGCCTCACGGTCAGTTATCGGCGGCATATCCAGTAGCTGGATTTGAATGTTCTCGAACCTTATCATACCGGGGAGTGGGACCTTCGTCGCATATGGGTAATCGGCCACCGCAGGGAATGCGTCGGTGAGCGTAGACACCAGTTGGGATTTCCCCGCATTGGGAAGACCAACCAACACAACCTGCCCAGCCCCCTCTTTTCTTATGTTGTAAGCACTACCTTTCCTGGAGACGGAAGTCCTTCTCTGGGCCTCCTCCGAGAACTTAGCTATCCTCCTCCTCAGATCGGCACGCAGCTTGTCCGTACCCTTATGCTTGGGCATAATGGCAAGCATCGTCTCCAGAGCTTCGACCTTCTCCTCAGGGGTCTTGGCCTGCCTGTAGACTTTCTCAGCTTCGAAGTACTGGGGCGGGAGGTTGGCCGGCATCTCACCCTTCCCTGTTTTGAAACATCTTTAGGTGCTCCTGATTGACGTTGCGCGCCCTGTATCACTCCTGGCCAAACTAGGGTACGCTCAATATCTCCCTCTTGTATTCTTCCAGCAGCGTCAGGTATTGTGAATCCAGTTGAGCCAGAGCCCGGCGCCACTCCTGCTGAAACTGCGGCTGGGCTTCGACATTGATCTTCATATCGGCCGCTGCCCCGTGCTGCTGCTGCATTGCCTGTCGCAACTTGGCTTCGACATCACTCTTTACAGCCTCATAGGCCTGCTTCCTTTGCTGCTCACCATCCTGCTCATAGTGATTGAAGATACGCCTCAGCTTGGTGTATACATTCTCCAGGCTGACCTTATCGCGTTTCAAATCTTTGATCCCCTCCATAGCCTTCTTGTTTGCTTTCTTCGCGTGTTCATTCCTTGGCAGGTCTATGTTGTTGGCCAGTATGCCCTGAGCCCCCTCAGCTACGAGCGGTCGCGCATTATCATCATATCTGCCGATCTCGATTACAAGATCACACTCATCCCTCAGGTATTTAGCCGCCAGCTTCTCCCCCTCAGGAAGATACTTCCATTTCCTCAGATCCTCCTCCGATGCCTTGCCCAAGCTCTCAGCTCGTTCCATCGCCCTCTCAAAGGCACTCTTCATCTCACTCATATCCACCCTCCATCCCGTTTGATTTACATCTTGGGAGTCAGCTCGCTATACCTTTGGAAGCTATTTTATCACCACCCCCACAGATAGACAACGTGCACGGATTTAGAAGTCGAGGGGAACAGCGAGCAGAAGAAAGTAATCGCTACCTTTGGAGACCTCCCAAAAATAGCGATCAGAACACCAGTCAGTTGCTACATCTCAGTCTAAGGGTGGTGGGAGCGCGGGGTGTAGGGGCGTTCCATGGAACG
>QIGA01000114.1 GCA_003229915.1 Chloroflexota bacterium | reverse complement strand
GTGGAGAACCATATGCCTGAGGTAATAGTGATCGATGAGATCGGCACTGAGCTTGAAGCTCAGGCAGCGCGCACCATTGCGGAACGAGGGGTGCAGCTTGTAGGCACCGCGCACGGCAATAGCCTGGACAACCTGATGATGAACCCCACACTTTCGGATCTGATCGGCGGCATTCAGACGGTGACCCTGGGCGACGAGGAAGCGAGACGACGGGGAACACAGAAGTCGATCCTGGAACGCAAGGCGCCACCGACCTTCGATGTGGTGGTGGAGATTCAAAGCTGGGAGCGAGTGGCCATTCACCCTGATGTCGCTGCTGTGGTCGATGCTACCTTGAGGGGACACCTTATCCCGCTAGAGGTGCGCTGGTTCGAGAATGGGGAACTGAAGAGCGAAAAGGCGCTACCGTATTCCACTCCTGAGCCGGAGGGCCCCCGGAAACTGGCTCGTGGAGACGAGCCCAAAAACATCTTGCCATTCGGCATCAATCGGGTTCGACTGGAAGAGAGCATCAGGAGGATGAGACTACCCGTAAACGTGGTCAGCGAGCTCAAGGACGCCGACCTGCTGATGACCTCGAAGAGTCATTACCGCAGGGAGTCACAGGTTCTCAGAGATGCCGAGTCCAGGGGGACGCCCATCTATGTGATCAGGAGTGATAAGACCTCCCAGATGGAGCAAGGCCTGGCCAACATCTACCGGGTTGAGGAACGCTCAGATTCCGTGGCCCTGGCGCTCATGGAAACAGAGGAGGCAATCGAGGAGATTAGGCGCTCGGGGCAAACGGTAGAACTGAGCCCACAGAATGCCTTCATTCGCCGGTTGCAGCACCAACTGGCGGAGAAGTATAACCTGGGCACAAAGAGCACCGGGAAGACACCGCGGCGCCGGGTGCGCATCTTCGCGGGTGACGGATAGTAGGGGAGTTCAATTGAACGCCCCCACTTCATTCTAGGACAATGTCGCCGCTCCGGCCCCCGCTTTTCCTGGCGAGGCGTATGCTCTCAATGCACATGCCCCTATCTACTGCCTTGCACATGTCGTAGATGGTGAGCGCGGCTACCGTTACCGCGGTGAGAGCTTCCATCTCCACCCCGGTTTGAGCCGTGGTTTTGACTGTAGCTGTGATCTCTACCACAGAACGCTCTTCATCCAGTTTCAAATCCACATCGGCTTTGGTGATCGGCAGTGGGTGACAGAGCGGGATTAGTTGAGGGGTTTGCTTTGCCGCCATGATCCCAGCCAGTTGAGCCGTGGCGAGAACGTCTCCCTTGCTCATCTCACCCTGCTTAATCAACTCGAAGGTCGCTGGTCTCATAGCCACTGTGCCCTTAGCGGTAGCCACTCGCTCGGTCACCGCTTTTTCAGTTATGTCAACCATATGCACGTTGCCTTGAAGATCGAAGTGAGTCGGGGTGGAGTTTCCCGCGGGGAGGCCAGCCTCTCTGTTCGCCAATATGTTTGCTCGCTCGTTCTCGGGATGCCCAATATGTCCCCGTATCCAAACCCACTGCACGCTTCGTTCAGCCACCAGTTGGTCCAGCATATGCCAGAGGTCGTGGTTGGCCTTGCGCTTCCAGTTTCTGGTCATGGTATTAACTAGATACTGGCTGTCGCTCTCGATCCTGACCTGGGCCCCTGGCGGCGTGTGGGTCAGCCCCTGAATTGCGGCCATAACCTCCATCCGATTATTGGTCGTCTTCTTCTCCCGGCCCTTTAATTCCTTCCTATCAGAGCCGTTAAAGATAATCGCTGCCCAACCCCCGGGCCCAGGGTTGCCGATACATGAGCCGTCGGTATAGATCTCTATCATTTCAGACATCAGCCTCCGATTTGAGCCATTGACCGCTCGCAGCTAATGCCAGCTTTCAACCGGTGTCCCTCCGGTTTGCATGACGCCGCTTCCCGGATCAGGCGCTTGATATCATGAGTGGTTGCCCCATGTCGGAGCGGCCCCCGGAGATCGATTTCGTTGTCCGAGAAAAGGCAGGGTCGCAGTTTGCCATCGGAAGTGAGGCGCAACCGATTGCACGCCCGGCAGAAGTGCTCGCTCACAGGGCTGATGAAGCCGATGGTGCCTTTTGCCCCAGGAAGACGGAAGTACTTCGCCGGGCCTCCCCCGCTGCCAAGAGTGGGCTCCAGCCTCCCCAGAGTCTCGATGCGCTGCTTTATCTCAGATACAGGTACCAAGAGGTTGTCCGCCTTTTCATCCCCGTTGGGAAAGGGCATGTACTCGATAAACCGTACGTGCCAATCTCCAGCGATTGTCAGCCGAGCGAAGTCGAGGACCTCATCGTCGTTCGTGCCGCGGATAACGACGGTATTGGTCTTTACTGGCCCAAGCCCAGCATGCCTGGCCGCTGCGATTCCCTGAAGCACATTGTCCAGATTGCCCACCCGAGTGATTCGATGGAATCTATCGCCGCGTAGCGAATCAAGGCTGACATTGACACGGCTCAGCCCTGCTCCCTTGAGGGCTTCAGCATTGCGCTCCAGAAGCTCAGCGTTTGTTGTCAGCGAGATATCGTCGATACCCCGTATCTGGGCTAGCATAGCCACTAGGTTGGTCAGCCCTGCCCTCGCCAGGGGTTCGCCGCCAGTAAGCCTGATCTTAATGATGCCCAGCTCCGCCGCAGCCTGGGCTACGACACTGATCTCCTCGTAGCTGAGAATCTCCTCGTGGGATAGCAGGGGAATACCCTCCGGAGGCATGCAGTAGACGCACCGCAAATTGCAGCGATCGGTGACGGAGATTCGCAGGTAATTCACGGGACGCTGAAAGGAGTCTAAGAGTCTGGTCATAGCTATTTCCCCAGGAGTTCCAAAATCGGTCTCGCCTTCTGCGCCGCCCTTGCCCGGTGACTTATTTCGTTCTTCTCCTCAAGAGTGAGTTCCGCCATTCGCTTATCCAGTTCCGGCAAATGGAAAATCGGATCGTAGCCAAAGCCACCTTCGCCCCTGGAATCGAGCGCTATGACCCCTTCACACACCCCTTCACACGTCTCCACCCTGCCTTCCGGCGTGGCGATGGCGATGACGCATCTGAATCGCGCCCCCCTCCCCTCCCAGGGGACACTCCGGAGCTTCGTCAGAAGGAAGTCGTTCCGCTCTCTATCTGAAACATCATCCCCAGCGTAGCGTCGGGAGAATGGTCCGGGCTCGCCCCCCAGGGCGTCCACCTCCAATCCGGAATCGTCGGCCAGGGTGATGAGCCCGCTCAACGCAGAGTACACTGAAGCCTTCTGGATTGCATTCTGCTCCATGCTTGAGCCGGTCTCTTCGACATCATCCGCTATTCCCGCCTTGGCGAGAGTGGTGAGCTCGAAGGGCAGGCCATCGAGCAGCGAAACATATTCCCGAAGTTTGCCCGGGTTATTGGTGGCAACCAGAAGCTTCGCTGGCTTAATCAAGGGCGGTGAATCTTCCCTCCACCTTCTTCATCACTTGGGGCATAGTGGTGTACTCCATCTCGTCAAGTGGAAGGCGATGCGGCTCGAACGGACCATGGCGGCGCATATACTCGGCAGTCAGATTGGCCAGACGCCGTGTTTCGTCGAAGCTAGGATCGTCAAACATATCGCGGGGGCCTATTAGTTTGCCGTCCGCCAGTTGGAAGCCAGCAGCGATCACTCTGGGGGGGCCATCAAACCGTGAAGGGTTGCTCTCGTTTATGGCCACCGGCATCAGAGGGCCATGGTGTGAACCTCGCATCCAGCCCTCCACGAGCGCTGGGTGGCTAAATGGTTCTAGCACTTCACCCACCGCGGGGAATTCTCCCTGAGCCCGAACGATGCAAACAGGGTCATCCTTGCCTACATACCTTCCCGCAATGAGAGAGAGGCGCTGCGTGGAAGAAACAGCGCCAATGTTGCCAGTCTCCCTGTGATGTACCGTCTTTACCACGTAGCGTGACGGAGCGCCGATAAAGACGAGCATACTATAGATCTCTTCGGGGGTATTGAAGGTAATCTTCTTATGCTCCTTGACGTCGTGTACCTCGAAGGCGAACCCGCTTTGCATGGCCGGCGCAATTACCAACCCAATGGTATTGAACGGATCGGCGAACATTTTGTAAAGGGGCAGATTCCAGGCCCCTGCCGAGGTCTTGTCGGCCATGAAGATGATTATCGGCTCGGATGTCCGCTCCTCGAACTCCATTTCCGCCACCCCGGGCCCCATCGCCTTTACGTTTCCCGAGAAGGCGTCAGCAAGCAGATCCTGCCC
>QIGA01000006.1 GCA_003229915.1 Chloroflexota bacterium | reverse complement strand
AAGTCGAAAAACGCTGTTATCGGGGCTATCAACATCGCCACCCTGAGCCCGCGCCGCTTTACTCCCGAAGACATGCAGCTACTGACCAGTATAGGCAACCAGATAGCAGTGGCTATCGAAAACGCCCGCCTCCACGAGAAGGTGCAGGGTATGGCTGCCCTGGAGGAGAGAGAGAGGATCGCCCGGGAGATGCACGACAGCCTGGCCCAGGTGTTGAGCTATGTCAACACCAAAACCCAGGCAGCGAGGCATCTCCTCTCCATCGGCGAGGAGGTCAAGGCCGAAGCTCAACTGAAGGAGTTAGAGGACATCGCCCGGGACACGTATGCCGATGTTCGAGAGGCCATTCTAGGTCTCAGGAGCACGACTTCACCTCAAAGGGAGCTAGTGCCCACTATCAAGGAGTATATTTTCCGCTTCAGCCAGCTGAGCAATGTCAGGGCCGAGCTTCAAATTAGCAACGGCCTCCCTCCCTCCCTCCCCACCACCACCGAGTTCCAGGTCATCCGCATTATCCAAGAGGCCCTCACTAATGTGAGGAAGCACGCCAAGGCCAGCCATGCCTGGGTGCGGATTTCGATCAAGGGCGATCTCGCCGAGATTGTCATCGAGGACGATGGCCAGGGCTTTGATATCTCACATATCAGAAGGGGAGACTGGCCTCGCTTCGGCCTTCAAACTATGAAGGAGAGGGCCGAGAGTGTCAGAGGGACCCTGGATATAAAGTCCGCTCCCGGCCAGGGAACCAAGGTGATCCTTAAGGCCCCACAGTCTCGGGAGGCAGGAATATGAAGGTGCTATTGGTCGATGATCACGCTCTGGTTCGCAATGGCATCGCCAGCCTGCTAACGTCCCATAACATCGATGTGGTTGGGGAAGCCGGTGATGGGCTGGAGGCTCTGGAGAAAGCGCGCCAGCTCCATCCGGACCTTATCCTCATGGATATTAAGATGCCTGTCTGTAATGGCCTGGAAGCCACGCGCCTTATCAAGGCCGAAATGCCCGAGAGCAAGATCATCATCCTCACCGTCTCCGACGACGAGGATGACTTGTTTGAGGCCATAAAGAGCGGTGCCACAGGCTACCTCCTGAAGAACCTCCAGGCAGAGGAGTTCTTTGATCTCCTCTCCGGTGTGGCCAGGGGAGAGGCTGCTATGTCACCTCTTTTGGCGGCCAAGATCATCGAGGAGTTCGCCCGCCTAAAGACCAGCGGTGCCGAGCCCTCGCAGCACGAGAGCGAACCGACAGTGAGGGAGATCGATGTGCTGAGGCTCGTAGCCTTCGGGGCCTCGAACAAGGAGATTGCCTTTGCCTTGGACATCACCGAGAACACGGTGAAGTATCACCTGCGGAATATCATGCAGAAGCTGCATCTCAAGAACAGAGCCCAGGTGGCGGCCTACGCTGTGAGCAAGGGGCTCACCCCCAAGCCTTTACCCGAGAGATAGCCTCCCTACCCTTTTGGGCGGGGCTAAGGTCGACTTTGCTCACCCTTTGGGTGGGCTTTTGATATCCCTAAAAACACCTCAAAGTGTGTGGCGGCTTGATATAAATCGGCGGATAATGAGTTCAGGCTAGGTGATTTCGGAAAGGAGGTATTGGCGTTTCGAAGAAGATCAGTAGGGGGGCCTAAGGCTGAAAGGGATTGAAATCTTCAGGGCCGATAGCTCATGCAAAGGGGCTCGTAATGAGCACCAGATATCCCCACAGATCACGACGCCAACCGAAGCGAGGGCGATACTATTAGTGAATGTTGTGAGGCAGCAGAGAGTTGGGATTCCCTTCGATAAAGGCGGCAAGGCATTGGGCATGTTGCCCGCACTGATGCCCTAACGCAAGGAAATCAGAGTGGAAGACGATGATAGCGATGCGAACTCTCAGAGAATGTAATGCCTTTCGAACACTGACCGACGATGAACGTGAGAGGATACTAAGCCTGACTGTGGATAAGGAATATGAGGCAGGGGCTGTTATCTTCCGCCAGGGAGATCATGCCGAAGAGCTCTTCGTGATCCATGAAGGAAAGGTCGCCCTGCAAGTGCAGTTGCCGATGGCGCTGCCACAAATGAGTGGGAGCGTGACTGTTGATCTCCTGACGACTGGCGATGTGCTCGGCTGGTCGGCTGTTGTCGAGCCCCACGTCTATACCCTTACTGCGGTATGTTTGCAAAGAGTGAAGGCGCTGGCGATTAACGGAATCAGATTTAGGGCTCTGCTCCAAGACAATTACCATATTGGCTATGAGGTCCTGAATAGACTTATCAGAGTAGTAGCTTCAAGACTGGATGAGACCAGACGTTTGTTAATAAGCGAGCGGTTATGGTCCCCAAAGCTGGAATTATGAGTGAACAGGTTCCGCTCGATTGCGGTTGCCAATGCAGTTATATTCGGGTAGAACAGCCTGGATGTCAGAACAACCTAAGTCTAGCGAAGAACCTCAATCAGAAACTTATGCGAGGATCAGGCAAATGCCTAAAGAATGCGCGGTGAGGATTGAGTGAGATGAACCCGTCCAAGAGCAATGGGAAGTACCGCGTTGAGGTCATCGACGCCAGCTACCATAGAAGGGCGATTAGCTGTCAGAATGCGTGTCCCGTTCACACCGATGCTCGGGGGTATGTGAATGCCGTGCTCAGCGGGGACTGTGAGGAGGGTTACGTCATAGCGAGACAGCCCAATCCACTCGCCTCCGTCTGCGGCCGGGCGTGCAATGCCCCCTGCGAGGAGGCCTGCCGCAGGAATAACATTGATACCCCTGTTACCATCCGGGCGCTGAAGCGCTTTCTCTGCGAACGCTACGGTGTGGAGGCTGGCGGGCATCTCGCAGCCTTCGACGAGCGACTTGGCGTAGAGGCACTGGAGGGACCAGCTCCGGGTAATTCCAACACAGTGGAGAGCTCGGCTGTTAGATTCAGAGCCTCAAAGGAAAAACCTCTCGGAGGAACGGTAAGCAAGGTAGCTGTGATTGGATCAGGGCCAGCGGGACTCACCGCGGCCCATGACTTGGCCATTTCAGGTTATGATGTGACCCTCTTCGAAGCTGCGTCTGTACCAGGCGGCATGCTCATTCTGGGTATTCCCGAGTACCGTCTTCCCCGAGACGTGATAAAGCGCGAGATTGATGAGATACTGCGAAAAGGGGTAGCGCTTAAACTGAATATGCGGTTGGGGAGGGATTTCACACTAAGCACACTGAAAGAGGATGGCTACCAAGCCATCTTCATCGCTGTGGGCGCTCATCGAAGTCCCCCGATGGGTTTGGAGGGAGAGGACCTTGAGAGTGTTATCACCGGCATCGATTTTCTCCGTAATGTCAACCTTGGAATTCCGATCAGTATTGGACAAAAGGTCGCTGTGATTGGGGGTGGCAATGTCGCCATCGATGCCGTGAGAACAACGATGCGATTGGGAGATAAGGATAATCTGGGCGTGGACGCTGTGCGGACAGCCGCTCGACTAGGAGCCAAGGAGGCCTTTATCCTGTATCGCCGCTCTCGCGAGGAAATGCCGGCCAATGAAGAGGAGATTGAGGATGCCGAAGCAGAAGGAATCAGCATTCACTATTTGGTTGCTCCTACCAAGATCATTGGCAAAGAGGGCAAGGTCTGCGCCATAGAATGCGTTAAGATGGAACTCGGCGAGCCCGATGCAAGCGGCCGCAGAAGGCCCATTCCAATCAAGGGGTCGGAGTTCAAACTGGATGTTGACACAGTCATTACCGCCACTGGACAGGGAAGCGACCTCTCCTTTATCGGGAAGGATGATGGCATCGAGGTCACCGGGCGGGGGACTATCGCCGTAGACCCCGAGACCCTGGCCACCACTGCCCCGGGTATTTTCGCCGGTGGTGACGCAGCCTTCGGGCCCAGGATCATCATCGATACGGTGAATGATGGACACAAGGCAGCTAGAGCTATTGACAGCTATCTTCACAAGGGGAGTGACCGTGTCATTCGCCGATCTGTATTGACGAAAGCAGCCTCAAGGGACTTGCCCCCTGAGAGAGGACTGGAGATAGCAAAGCGGAGGGCTCCCCTCCTCCCTGTGGAGAAACGGACAGGGATCTCCGAGGTCGAGCTGGTATACGACGAGGCCATGGCACTAGACCAGGCCTCTCGCTGTCTCAATTGTAATGTCCAGACCATTTTTAATGTCGATCTCTGCATCCTCTGTGGGGGGTGCGTGGATGTGTGCCCTCGGAATTGCTACAAGATGGTGAGGCTGGACAAGATCGAAGGGAACCAAGCAGTCAAGGATTTGATTCAGG
>QIGA01000177.1 GCA_003229915.1 Chloroflexota bacterium | reverse complement strand
TCACGACGAGGGTTCGTTGCCATAGGAGTGGCAACGCTACGTTTGCCGAAGGTCTCGCCATGATTCGTCGGCAGGCAATATCCGAATAAGGGTCTGACTTCGGAGGCGTATCCACGGATTAAGGATCTCCCCCTTTCATCCAAACTGGTGAGACAAGCGGTGTTAGTCATCGGCGTCGTCTAAACTCAATTCCTCCAATATTTCGGGGGCGCTTCTGCCAAAGGAGGTCGTGATTCCGTAGACCTCGCCGAAAGAGAGCTTCAGCAGGATAACGTGTTCTCGTTTGGCAAAGATGATAGGCAGCCCGCTCCAGGGCACAGGCGCCGAAGGGCAATAGAGCTTATACATATTCTGCAACTCGCCACTCTTATTCTTGAACTTCTGGTTGCCGACCAGGGCCGCTATATAGTAGCTTCCGGTAGAGAACCTCACCAGGGCCCCTGGCATGTCGTGGATGGATTGAGGAATTCTCTTTTCTCCCAGGAACCAATTGATAACGGGAATTCTCGCTGCGAGCCCGCTGAAGCGGTCGAAGAACTTCCTGCGGGAGAAGACGAAGCCAGCAAATGCTATCAGTAAGACAGTGAAGAGGATGGTCAAGGGTATTGCCAGATACGCTTGACCGGTCAAGGATATGATCAGGGGCTTCCACAAGCTTACCAGGCAGTCGAGCAAGGTGTAGATAAGGAAAGCGATAATGCCCAGGGAGAAAACGATCAATGTCCCTGTAGCCATGATACCCTTCATTATCCTATCTTGCCCTCCTTATCGGACTAATGCTCTGTTCTTTCCGCAAAAACCTGTGCGCGTCTTCTATGTGTGCTGACATTGTACACCCTGATTAGCTACCATTCAATGCGCCTTGTCATCGTCTAAAGGTTCTTGCCTCGGTTGCCTATCCCTTCGCTGAATGTCTTATGAGCCGTTGAGTCACATTAGTAGCAAAAAGGGCTTTTCAAACTATTGACTTTACAGCCTAGAATGGTTTATCTTGCCAATCAAAACGGGAGGGAGTGTAATGCAAGCCTATTGCGTGAAATGCCGATCCAAAAGGGAGATGAAGGATGCCAAGGCGATAACCATGAAGAATGGGAAGCCGGCGACACAGGGCGTTTGCCCGACGTGTGGCACCAAAATGTTCCGCATAGGAAAGGTCTAAAGCTCTCATATCGTTATTGGGATTGGCGCTTAGCATTACTACGCGCTGGTTCCAGGGAAATGGCGCATGGTTTTTTTGCCCAACCCGAGTCCACTCAGGGAGGGGTAGTCGGTGTCCAGCAATACAACATCCGGCGAATCCTCTGCAATTTGAACCTTGTATTGTCTATTCACTCGTTCGTCAGGTGAGACCGATTTGTAGGGGCGTTCAATTGAACGCCCCTACTTGTTCAGAGAGGTCGGGGCCTGTCCTGATCCTGTCCAAGGACGGGGTTCCACTGACCCCGGCATTGTTCCATTTGTGGTGCGCACCTTTGAGGATCAGTATAGTTTTGGGTACTTCGGGAAACTGGATTCCTAGTGTATAATATATAGAGGGGTACTCGTATTTGGGCGCGCGGTGCTGCCCAGATACGCAGTTTGAGCAACTCGAAACAAAAAAGGCCTGATGAAAGATATGTACCATAGCTTGACTAAGGTGCTCTTGGCTTTGGTTCTGGTGGTTGGGCTGGCAGGGGCGGCCCCAGCGACCCTGGGTGCGGCGGCCCCAGTCTTGAATCTGTCGCCGTCGTCCGGTCCAATCGGCACCAAGGTGACGGTGAGCGTCTGCAATATGACCCCTGATAATACGATCGCAGCGGGCAGCGTAACATTCGCGGATGCCCCCTGGAATCCCAGAGAGATACCCCTCGACTCAGCGGGCTGCACAGGACCGACTGTGCTGACTGTGCCGGTGGCACCGGTGGGCTCCAGCGCGGTGATGGTCAATGATGGCAATGTGACAAAGACGGGCGTCTTCACAGTTACTCAGCCCAAGATAGCTATATCGCCAACGAGCGGATACAAGGGGCAGACTCTGACAGTCACAGGCACCGGCTGGCCGGAGTTCAGCTTCGTAACCCTGACGTTCAATGATTCCTCGATAGAGGTGGTAGTACCCGGTTCAGGTGGCAGCTTTAGCACCCAGTTCACTGTACCGTTGACGGCTGTGACCAGCAACACAGTCGGTGCCAGCGATAATCTGGGAAACTCAGGGACGGCGCTGACATTCTCATTGAAGCCTGTGGGGTTGACCGTGTCTCCGGTGAGTGGACAGCCAGGGACGTTGGTTGGGGTGACTGGCGTTGGATTCCAGCCACGGAGTGTTGTTGAGAAGCTAAAGATCGCCAATATCATCATCACGACACCTGTGCTGCTGACCAGCGAAGTGGGCAGTTTTACGACCACTTTCACTGTTCCCAGTCTGCCCGGAGGTGGCAAGATTGTCAGTGCTACTGTTGCGGGCTTTACCCGCACCGTGGGTTTCGCGGTCCTTGAACCCGATGTTTGGTCCCCGGCGGATGAAGATATCCCGACACCCGTTGAACAGGCTCTGGCGAGCATAAGCGACAAGGTGATCAGGGTATGGGGCTATTATGCTGGAGAGTGGCAGATGTATGACCCTCTGGACCCTCTCGGCAGCGACCTGACAGGCCTGGTGCGAGGCAGGGCCTATTGGATCAAGATTAGTGCTGATGACATCTTGATATTCAGAAGCTTGCACGCTGGCTGGAACAACATTGGCTGGTGATAACAGGGAGGCCGCTACGTCCGGATAGTCGTCACATGACGCTTTAGGCAGCGTACTGCACCTCTCCGGTGCTCTTTGTTTCTCTTTGGCTGGGACTAGCGGTCATTTGCCGTCCACGTACTCGCTGGGGGTGAGATATTGGGGAGGAGTCTTGAAGGGCTTAACCTGCTCAGCTACTTCCTCGTTGATGATGTAGCCGCTCACATGCATCAGGGTATCGTAAAGCCTGTCGTCGATCTGCTCCTGGTTCATGGAGCAGAGGCAGGGGTAGTGGTGGAGAATGAGGCCAGTCTTGGTATCGGCCTCGTCTGCGGAGAGCCCAACCATTTGTCTGGCGGTGTGCGCAACCGAGCCACAAGCCGAGTTTCTTTCTACCTCGACCTTCTCTATTAGCTTCGTTTTGGGGTTGACTGTGATCTTCAGCTTGGGCCTGCCGAAGTGCTGTGCGAAGGCAGAGATGGGTTCATCCTGGTATTGCTGGGCACTGCCGCGATACCCGTAGCTGGTTTCGGTGAGGCTGCAGAATGGCTTGGGGAATACCGCAGTCACGTTCATCTGCGCCAGCTCTCGCTTCAACTGGTTGGCGAGGCCCTGGGGCAGCCAGGCGCTGTTGTCTATGGGGGCAATAACGGATCGTGCCCTGGAGCGCGCGACGAGATCGGTTGTAAGCTGAGCGGCCCCTGATGATCCACCGGCAGCGATTAGGAGGTCGGCCTCGGGTATCATTGCGGGCAGGAATTCATCTGGGTCGTCGATGAGTGGAGGCAAAGCTCTGGGCAGCGTGACATCTTCAATTGTCCAGTCGGAGGGAGCGTTCTCGCGCAGGTTGCGCGCTATCCTCTCGCCGTAGGGCCCCTGGGTGACAACGAGTATCCGCATGGTCGCGATTAAGTTGACCTGAGTTCGAGCATCTTGCGCCATTATAAACGTTCCCGCTCCTGATGTCTTGCTTTTGGCCCATATGCTCTGTAGACTATGCAGTCGAGGCGGATATTTTGCTTCCCAGGTTTATGGGTGGTCTCAGAAGGCAAAGTTAGAGTCGAAAAGGCTGGACAGTATTGATGGTTGTAGCTTGTTGAGTTGAGGCTGGTGAAAAGTGACTATAGGGATTGGGCTGCTCCATGCCTACGTAAGGGAGATAGAGAAGGGTCTGGCAAAGGGCATCTTCACGGAACGCTCTTACTATCCGTATCTGAAGAGTCTTCTCGAATCCGCGGGCAAAGGCATAGATGCCACGAATGAGCCTCGCCGCATAGACTGTGGTGCTCCAGATTTCATTGTCACCAGAAGTTCGACGACCATTGGCTATATTGAAGCGAAGGATGTAGGCAAGAGCCTGGATGAAGAGGAGCATTCCAAGCAGTTGCGGCGCTATCGTGGTCGTCTGAGCAATTTAATGCTCACTGACTATTTGGAGTTCCGCTGGTACACAAATGGCGAATTTCGTGATAAAGCGCGGCTCGGCATATTAACGAGGGACAGGAAGGTCAAGCGAGATAAGGATGGCCTTGGGGCTGTTGAGAAACTGCTCGCTGGCTTCCTCGCCCACACTGCCGAGCCAGTGGGCACCCCAAAAGAACTTGCGCAAC
>QIGA01000225.1 GCA_003229915.1 Chloroflexota bacterium | reverse complement strand
TTTACGCTTGAGCTGGGTGGCCACCTGATCGTAGACGACGGATCGGGGATCACCAGGATATGTGAATATCTGGGTAGACCCATTGAGACGGGGCCCAGCAATGATTGCCTGCCCTTCTGGAAGGATGGCGAGTGGTACAGGATGGAAGAGCTCTACAGCATCAAAAAGGATGACATCAAAAGAATCATCACCGAGATTGTGAATACACCCTTCGAGGAATTCGACAAGCTGGACAACATCCCCATCCGCAGTTGGGTAAAAGCCAGGACCGATAGCGAGGGAATAGTGACTCTTTACGAAACACTGGCAGGGCTGGAGTTCCAAACCAGTGACTGGTGGGACCACAGCGCCAGCGAGTTTTTGTGGATGCGCAAATGCCACTATATGAACAGGAGGATGGCCGCATTCTCGTACTGGCCCAAGGGCGGACCGGCGAAGATAACCCAGGACCTGGTGGGATTGATCGAGGCTAACGGTGGGACGGTTCGAACCAATGCCAGAACGGCAGAAATCGTGATAAAAGACTATAGAATTCGTGGGGTAAAAGTACAGGAACCGCCACGAACCCCGAACGAGTATCCCGAAACAGAGATGATCGAGGCTGATAACGTTCTCAGTACGGTTGCCATTTGGAATGTGCTGGCTATGTTGCCGGAAGGCATACTCCCCAACTGGTATGAGGGGCAGATCCAGTATCTAGCGCAGGATGTATTCAGATCTTCATGGTTCGGTTTTTACGCTGGCCTGGATGCCCCTGTCTGTGCCAAGAGCCTTCACGAGATCAGCGCCTGGCTCGACGGGGCCTACACTCATCAGGGAGGGTATTACTACCTGCAGTCAGCGATGGAGCCGAGCATGGCGCCTCCCGGGAAGCACTTGGCGATATGCGGCTCCTATGTCAGGAACCCGTTGGATATGCGTGATAGAAAATGGCTGGAGGAGAAACTGGAGCAGTTCGATCGCGAGATGGACCTGATGTATCCTGACTTGAAGGAACATTATCTCTGGAAAAGCCGTCACCTGGTATTCAATTGCAGCGTGTTCAACAAGCCGGGCCTGGTGGGTAGCATTCGCCCGGCCAACAAGTGCCCCAACGTGGAAGGGTTGTACTTCGGGGGCGATGGATTCCAGGGCAGGGGTTGCGGCCTTGACCGCACCTCGAGGACGTCTCTGACATGCGTGGAGCTCATTTTGGGCGAGAGAATCCCTGAGTTCAAGGATACCCCTCATCTTATCCCTCCTGTATAGAGGCAATAAACCGGTGTAAGGGACGACGATGGAAGAAAAACTCATTCTGTATGACAAATCCGAGGGAGTAGGGGCTATCACTCTCAACCGCCCGACAAAGCTCAACGCCATAAACTTCGAGATGCTGGACGAACTCTGGGCGCTTCTCCAGGACATCATGGTTGATGACGACGTGCGAGTCATCCTCCTGAGAGCGGAGGGTAGATATTTCTCGGCTGGGGCAGACCTGGGAATCCTGGCGTCTATGACTCCGACTACCTTCCGCTGGAAGCAGCGCAAATACTGGAACAGGGTCTTCAACGAGTTCGAGGACATCCAGAAACTGACCATCGCCGCTCTGAATGGCCCTGCCCTCGGAGGGGGCTTGGAGTTGGCCCTGAGCTGTGATTTGAGGTATTCAGTGGATGATGCCCATTTCTCCCTGCCGGAGATAAACTTTGGCATCCTTCCGGACTCTGGAGGAACCGTCCGGCTCCCGTGGCTGATCGGTCTGGCAAGGGCCAAGGAGCTTATCCTCACCGGCGACAGCATCAGCGCCCAGAAGGCGGAAGAGATGGGGCTGGTGAACGCCATTTTCCCCGGCGAAACTTTCGAGGAAGAGGTGCGCAAGATTGCCGTCAAGATGGCCCAAAAGGCGCCTCTGGCTTTGGGAATGGGCAAGCAGCTCATCAACAGAAGTTTTCAGCAAAGAGACATCAAGACTTGTCTGGAAGAGGCCATGGACGTCCAGTCGATGTTGATTCTCACCGAGGATTACCAGGAAGCGGTTAAGGCATTTAACGAGAAAAGGCCTCCTATCTTTCGGGGGAAGTGACCGCTGAGCTTCTCGCGGAGACGGAGGTGCTTGGTTCGAGCGATTCCGGGACTGCCTTGGGGGCAGACAATAGAGAGGAGATCACGTGAATTTGACGAAGGCGTTTTCTTATCTAATTGTAGCTTTGGTGCTATTGATTACCCTGGGAGGGTGTGGGCAAAAGGCTACTGGCGTATTTGTGGAAAGTGAAGTATCTTTCCAGACTGAGGACTCTGCGATCGCCGGAACTCTGGCTGTCCCCGATGGAAAAGGCCCTTTCCCTGCGGTGATAATCGTCACCGGAAGCGGGCCGTTTGATCGTAATGGAGATGAAGATGCCGCGAGAGTTGAGGCATTGAGAGAGGCAGGGCACCCTGTCCTTGCAGCGAACTCCACCTATCGAGATATCGCTGAAGGCCTTTCTCGAGAGGGAATGGTCACACTGCGCTATGACAAGAGGGGAACTGGGAACAACACCGGAGAGAGAAGTGATTTCCCTGAACCCTCTCTTCGCGACCTGAGAGCGGCTGTCGCTTTCCTTAGGGACAATCCGTCGGTCGACCCGGAGCGCATCGCGCTTTTGGGACACGGTCTTGGAGGTCTATGGGCCTTGATGGTAACTGCCGAGGATACTGGCATTGCCGCCCTAGGTGTTATGGCCACGCCGGCGAGAGTGTACAGCGAGGTTATTATTGAGCAGTACAAAGGGAGTAGAAGGCTTGCGGGCGGGAACGATACTGGGGGTGATGCGGCGATAGAGCAGCAGCGAGCCTTGTATGCTCAGCTTCGTTCGGGTGAGTTGGATCCTGCGACTTTACCTGAGCCAACACGTTCTCAACTGGAATGGCTGAAGGCAATTATGGACATGGCGGGCGCTGATTACGCGAGGCAAATCAAACGTCCAGCCTTGATTCTACAGGGAGAGAAGGACTTATTCACAGTGATACCAGAGGAAGCGCAACTGCTGAAGGAAGCCTTTATCGAAGGAGGCAACGAGGAGGTCGAGCTGGTTGTCTTTCCTGACCTGGACCACCTCTTTCGGCCCACTCCGGACGAGCCGAGCATGCAACTCTACTATGAGGATCGAGGGCCTATTCCCACTGAGGTGGTTGACACTATCGTTGACTGGATGAAGGCCACTCTGCGCTGATCAGGTATTACCTGAGCGCAACGGGATGACAGCACGCCTTTTTTTGGGCAAAGGGAATAGTGCCGTAGAGGCTGCATCGTGACCCCGTGTCCTTGCATTCAAGAAGGGCTGCCGTGCCGGCGCCCTACCAATTGACAGGAACAGGCTGTCCCTTCGCGTAGCCGCGAGGCGGGTGGGACTCAATGCGCAAGTCTTGAAGCGCGCGATCCCGCACAATTCGCAATAAGTTCTGAAGCTGTTCCTGCTTGTTTGCCGACATGTCAGCCGCGAGTTCTGTAACCACGCTCTTCATTACTTCTATCCCGGGAGCACAGGCCTTCTCGCCCTTGGAGGTCAACTTGATCTCGGTGAATGGCTGACCCTTGCGCTTCGGCACTCTTTTCACAAAGCCCTCTTTTTCCATCCTGTTGAGCAAGCCAGCAACAGTTTGATTCTCCCTGAAGACCAGACGGGCTATCTCGGCAGGGGTCAGCCTGCCAGGATAGTCCCTGCAGGCCCATAGAACAGCGACTTTTTCCGGTGTCAAGCCTACCTTGGCCAGTTTGGTCTCAGCCAGCTTGTTGACCGCAGCCCAAGTTTGGCGGAGCATCGTATGGGTTGTCAAAGCTGTGTCGGGAAATTGGAAATCGTACATTCTGTAACTCCTCCTGTCTGTCCAGAATAGTATCTCAGCATAGTAATGGGGCCATTGAACGCCACACGCTTGTTAAGGCCTGAACCGGCGGGAAGCCAATATCCATTGTGAACAAACGAATACGCTGCTTATGCGTGGGATTGCAGTCAGGAGACTCCTTGCTTCCACGTCCACCATCCCACGGAGACCCTTACAGCGAAGTCGTAAACGAATTACCCGATGAATGGTTTATCATAATCGCCAGCTTTTGTCAACTATCTGAATTGGACCTGTTAGGAATTTTTTAAAAGTGAACTGATTTTTGGTTCAAAAGTGAACTCTGGGGAATGCCTTTAGCGGATAGACGATAGAGTGAACCATTTGGTTGTTCCACCATATTCGAATCTCCAGAGTGTCTTTTACCGTGTCAGGGGAGAGATGAGCTTCAAAGAGATGAGCTTCAACCTCCTCTCGTAACGGCACTTTAGGCACCTCAAGCGGTTGTCAAAAAGTAGGGGCGTTCAATTGAACGCCCCTACAATAGAATCCATTGTAGCTTGAGATCGGCAAATCGTGATTCTCAATCAACTCTCTTTGCAATATCAATCCCCTTTCAATCCCATCCTCAGTAGAAGCATGTATCCTGCTTGAGTTGGTTCTATGATAAGCAAGCACAAACCCCTCAGGATTGCGACGATATTCACTCAACAGAGCAAAGAATCTGGTTTTACCTATCCCCAGAACCTCTTCGACCTCTAAGCCATCCAGTGCCCCCTGGCAAAACCCTTTCAGTAGAGCTTTCACCTGCTCGGTCGTAAACCGTTTGTGTAGCTGTTCCATACATCCCTCCTTAAT
>QIGA01000158.1 GCA_003229915.1 Chloroflexota bacterium | reverse complement strand
GGCTGGCAATTTCAAAGCTTTCCTTACATATCTAGGCAAACCATATTTAGATTTGGATGCGAAGTTCGATATCTATGGGAGAGTGCGCTCAGGGTTAGTTCATCAATATCTGTTGAAGCAGGAAGGAACGATAAGGAGAGGAATAGGCTCTAATGACATGTGCGGTATCGTTATTAAGGACAATGGGTGGATTGAAATTGCCGTCGATAAGTATTTCTATGATTTCAAGGAAGCAATTGGAAGGTACAAAGACGACCTACTTATCAAACAGCTTACGACGCTAACAGAATCTGTACAGAAAATCCCTATGGACAAGATTTGATAAGAAGGAAATCTCCAAAGAAGTTCAGATTTTCCCCTCACACGGAGAGGCTTGAGGCTTGCTGCTGCAATTGAGCCAGAGGCTCTATTGGATGTTTGAATAGTGCTGGTTAAGACAGAAACCTACTTCGATGGGTAATTCTGGTGTGGCCGAGGAGTAAGCGAGGACATATTTACTTGACAAAACGTACGCAATAGCGTACCATTATGACGAATTCACGCTTGCGAGGTTAAGGATGCCTAGTTTCAAGGCAACAGACGCCAGGGCCCAACTATATCGACTTATTGACGAAGTAGCGAGATCTCACGAACCTATATTAATCACCGGAAGAAGAGCGAATGCAGTTCTGCTATCGGAAGACGATTGGCGTTCAATACAAGAGACCCTTCATTTGCTCTCTATTCCAGGCATGAGAGAGTCTATTCGGGAGGGGCTGGATGCGCCTATACATGAGTGTTCCGAGGAGCTTGATTGGTGACTTGGAAGATCGTTTACACCAGGCAAGCTCAAAAGGACGCGCGGAAGTTAGCCGCTGCTGGATTGAAGCATAAAGCAGAGGGGTTAATTGAATTGCTTCGTCGGAACCCCTTTGAAACGCCTCCACCATTTGAGAAGCTGATTGGGGACCTGTCAGGAGCCTACTCACGCCGAGTCAACATTCAACACCGTTTAGTCTATCAGGTGTTAGAACAAGAGCGCACTGTAAAAGTGATTAGAATGTGGACTCACTATGAATAAATATAGCCCTCTAGGATTTCTAATCAAGTTATCGATGTTTTCGATCTAGCACACTATCATCGAACGGCTTCCTTGTTTACCAATCAGCAGGCCGACAATTACGGAAATAGTGAAAAAAGTTCGCCCCCCTGCTCGGAGAGGCTTGTGGCTTTCTGCTGCAATTGAGCCTGAGGCTCTATTGGATGTTTGAACAGTGCTGGTTAAGACAGAAACCTACTTCAATGGGGAATTCTGGCGTGGCCGAGGAGTAGGCGAGGACATATTTACTCAGGTCAGCACCCTGAACAGGCTTTTACAAAATATCAAGGAGGCCGTAGCAGTCCATTTTGGCGACATAACGGAATATGTCACCATTCTTGCTCTATCTGAGATGAAACTGGCTGATGCCAAAGCCACTTCAGGTTAGCGGCACAAAATCAGCGATTAGCTATAGAAAAGCAGAGTTTCAGGTGTCTTTGCGAGCGAAGCGAAGCAATCTCACCACAAAATAAATTCGGGATTGCTTTGTCGCTAGTGCTCCTCGCAATGACACAGAGATGTAGCCACACCGAATGGTTTCTAATGGCTATTCTTGGGGAGCGGCAAATGATGTTGTTCAGCGTTCACGGAAGTTACTAAGGAGGCTGATACTACCATAGCTTGAGTGTAATGGCGAGAAAATCATATGCTTCATAATATCACACTGATCCCCGGCGATGGCGTTGGTCCCGAGATCACCGAGGCCACGAGAAGGGTCCTTGAGGCCACTGGCGTGGCGATAGACTGGGATATTCACCAGGTGGGGGAGGCCGCCCTGGCGAAATATGGCACGCCGCTACCTGAAGAGGTGCTCCAGTCCATCAAGAGGAACAAGGTAGCGCTCAAGGGCCCGGTAACCACGCCCGTGGGTAAAGGCTTCAGGAGCGTAAATGTCGCCCTGCGACAGTCTCTCGATCTCTACGCCTGCCTCCGCCCCTGTAAAAGCCACGCCGGCGTTCCTTCGAGATATCAGAACGTAGATATTGTGGTGGTGCGGGAAAACACCGAAGACCTCTACGCTGGTATCGAGTTTGAGAGAGGGTCTCAGGAGGCAGCAGGGCTTATCAGCTTTATTGCAGAGTCGGGACAGAGGGAAATCAGCGCTGATTCGGGCATCAGCATCAAGCCTATCTCCGAAGGCGCTACGAGGAAAATCGTAGCCTTTGCCTTTGACTACGCTCGTGCCAATGGCAGGCGCAAGGTCACCTGCGGCCACAAGGCGAACATCATGAAGTTCTCCGACGGGCTCTTCCTCTCCACAGCCAGGAAGGTGGCTGAAAGCTATCCCGATATCGAGTTCGAAGATGTTATCGTGGATAACCTCTGTATGCACTTGGTGACAAGTCCAGAGCGATATGATATTATGGTGCTGCCCAACCTCTATGGAGATATCGTCTCTGAGCTTTGCGCTGGGCTGGTCGGCGGGATCGGAGTTGTGCCCAGCGCCAATATCGGGGGTGATATCGCTGTTTTCGAGCCTGCTCACGGCAGCGCTCCACGGTATGCGGGCAAGAACAAGGTCAACCCAATGGCGATGATGCTCTCAGCAGCGATGATGCTTGGACACCTCGGAGAAACGGAAGCTGCCAGCAACCTAAAGAGCGCCATCGTATCAACCATCGCTGAGGGCAAGATGGTCACATACGACCTGAAGCCCGACCCCAATGACCCCACAGCGGCAACAACCTCCCAGGTAGCGGACGCTGTTTGCATCAAGCTAAAGGAGGCAGGATAGTATGCGTAACAAGTTCACCGTCGTTGGTGCTGGGAACGTCGGAGCAACCTGCGCCCAGCGTCTGGCGGAGCGGGGCTATGCTGACATCGTCCTTGTGGACATCATCGAGGGAATGCCGCAAGGGAAGGCGCTGGACATCCTCCAAAGCGGGCCTGTTATTGGCTTCGATTCCAACGTCGTCGGAACAAATGGCTATGAGGAGACAGCGGGTTCCGATATCGCCATCATCACCTCCGGTGTGCCCCGCAAGCCAGGGATGAGCCGCGACGACCTTGTGCTCACCAATATGAACATAGTCAAAGTGGTAACCGAGGAGCTGGTCAAGCACTCGCCAAACTGCATAATCATCGTGGTCGCCAATCCCCTGGATGCCATGGCTCAACTGGTGCTTAAGGTCAGTGGGTTCCCTCGGAATCGAGTTATAGGAATGTCGGGGATCCTTGATACCGCCAGATTCAGGACGTTCCTTGCCCAGGAACTCAACGTTTCGGTCGAGGATGTCGCTGCCTATGTGCTGGGCGGTCACGGTGACACGATGATACCTTTGACCAGAATGGCGACTGTCAGTGGTGTGCCGATAACCGAGGTTCTACCCAAGGAGACAGTTGCCAGGATCGTGGAGCGTACTATCAAGGGCGGTGGCGAAATCGTTGCACTGCTTAAAACTGGGAGCGCCTTCTATGCGCCCTCGGCGGGCGCTGTCCAGATGGTCGATGCGATAGTTCTGGACAAGAAGCAGATCTTGCCCTGCGCTGCCTACCTTGAAGGTGAATATGGCATCAACGGTGTCTTTGTGGGGGTGCCGGTGAAGCTGGGCAGGAATGGCATCGAGGAGATCATCGAGATAAAGCTGACCCCTGAGGAAGAGGCAGCGCTCAGCAAGTCGGTGGATGCAGTGAGAGAGCTTATCGAGATCATGAAGATATAGCAGGCATATGGATGAAGGAGATCAAGGCGAGGGATATCACTAGCACTATCGCTCGGCTGTGCAAAGAGGCCAATTTCTTCCTTGGAGAGGACGTGCTGGCCGCCCTGCGGAAGGCACGCGATGAAGAAGAGTCTCCCATAGCACGCCAGGTCCTGGATCAAATACTTGAAAATGCTGCTATTGCCGCCAGAGAAGAGATGCCGCTGTGCCAGGACTGTGGCTTAGCCATTGTGTTTATTGAGCAAGGGCAGGACGTGCACATCTCAGGGGGAGACCTCTACGAAGCTGTTAACGAGGGTGTACGGCAGGGCTACGCCGAGGGGTATTTACGCAAATCTGTGGTCGGACAGCCATTTTCAGCCAGGGCGAACACCAAGGACAACACCCCAGCTATTATTCACACCGAGATCGTTCCGGGAGACCAGTTGAAGATCATTGTTGCCCCCAAAGGCGGCGGTAGCGAGAATATGAGTCGTTTTACCGTACTTAAGCCCGCGCAAGGCCGCCAGGGGGTTGTCGATTTCGTGGTGAATGCTGTAGAAGAGGCTGGCAGCAATCCCTGTCCCCCGACCATTATTGGGGTGGGCATCGGTGGAAG
>QIGA01000098.1 GCA_003229915.1 Chloroflexota bacterium | reverse complement strand
GTAAAGGAGCCTGTTGCACAAACTGGTTATTTGAAGCTAGTGCGAGCATCACTCCAGCTTCAGACGGGGGGTTTATGCAACAGGCTCTCTACTGGTTAAATTGGAAGGGGGGATTTATAGGTCTGAGGAAATGGTCGAAATTAGTAGTGAGAATTCTGAGCTAGAACAACGTCTAGATAGTATAGAACGAAGATTGGAGACTATTAACAAGAAACTCGAAGAAGGTGAGAAGGTAACGCGCTCCCGTTATCAATTCGCTCTCGGATTAACTTTCTTAATGGCTTCATTCGGTTTAGCTTTAGTAAGACTTGGGTCAGATACTATAGCAAAAGCTCTTGGTGGCACTTTACTATTCGATGCACTTCTACTAATGTTAACAGTTAGCGCTTTGATTATAATGCTTACATCTGGCAACATATCCATGGAGTATTGGAATGTGAAAACTAAAAAGCGACGAGGTATCTTTGTTATCGCACCTTCCCTTATACTCATTAGCGCACTAGCAACTTCCATCCCTGATGTGGCCAGAAACATATTGGCTTTGGTTGGAATATTTTTCTTCTTAGCAGGCATCATTTGGATGCTACGCTCAAGGAAAGATACCGATAATAACACAACTTGACCAATATCAACTCCTAGGAGGCTGTTGCACAAACTGGTTATTTGAAGCTAGCGCGAGCACCACTCCAGCTTCAGGCGGGGGGTTTGTGCAACAGGCTCAAAGACTTCCTTTGTTGCTCTAATCTAAACTCCCCACGTAACCCATTTTCATAGAAAGGTCCGCTCGTAGCTTCATTCGCCAATTGACCTCACCAGCGGCTGGCACTACGACCACTGGCGCGAGAGGTTCTATCACCGGGAGATCCCCAAGCCGAAGTGGCTCGCGTACTACGCACAAACCTTTGCCACGGTTGAGCTCAACAACAGCTTCTACCATCTGCCCTCGGAGAAAGCGCTCGGCAACTGGCGAGATTCCCCACCAGAGAACTTCGCCTTCGCCGTGAAGGTGAGTAGGAATCACCGCCAGCAGGCCAACCTCTGCATGCTCATCTCCAGAGAATCCAGTTACAAATGGATTTCTCCAACAAACTCATAGGTGAGGTGAAGTAACTTGAGGATACGCCATCTTGACTAGTACTATGCAGTACACTACGATGGCTACACAGTACTATAGTTTCAGTACAATAGTTTCGTTCACCAGTACCATCTGGGGATGGGTTCAAAGGCAAAGGTCCCGATTTGAAGAGGCTTCACCAACAGGAATCCGAACAACCCTAAAGAAGAAAGGCATATGATGAAAGTAACAATCGTCGAGTACGAGAACATGGAAGACTCGATTTGGGAAGGTGAAGCACTCTATGCCAGTTGGGATAGAGCCACGGGTGAGTTTGTAATCCGCGGGGGTACCGACAGTCAAACATATGCCAACATCGTAGCCAGCCTGGCGGAGAGACGCAAACTGCTGGTCGAGATTGAGGACACGGGACCGGGCCAGTTGGTGTGGCGAGGCTATGTGGGCAGCGCAGAGTTCCTGTCGCTTGAATCCGACGAGGTCGAATGCTGCCTGGTTATGATGCTGGACGATTGGTTCGGCATCGTTCCCCAGTTTAGCACTTCGTAGCTTTTACCAGCGAGCAGACACACGATGAAAGCAACGATCAGCGAATTCGAAACAATGGCAGGCACCGTATGGGAAGGCGAGGTGCTCAGCGCCAGTTGGGACGGCGATAAGGGCGAGTTCGTGATCCGTGGAGATGCCGACAACGAAGCGTTCACTGCCGTTGTCAAGAGCCTATTGGAAAAGCAGAAACTGACAATTGGAATCGAGGACACGGAATCGACTCAGCTCGTATGGCGTGGCTACGTGGGCAGCGCAAAGTTCCAGGCGTTCGGATCAGAGCAGTTGGAGTGCAGTTTGATTATGTCCCTGGACGACTGGTTTGGCATCTCCCCACAGTTCAGCAATTTCTACTTCTGTTAGCCGAAACAGACGAATCAGAAGTCCGACTGACAGACACCCCCGGAGCAAGTAGGCCCCTCTACCTCCTCACCCCGAGAAGGCAACAGGAAGGCCATAGAAATGATCAAACTGGCGCTATACACTTTCTTCGATCTCCTGGGCATAGGCTGCCTGGTTAGCTTGTTGGTGCTTGCCGGCAGCATATCCGAGGTTGCCTTTGTCGGTCTTGTCGGAGGAGCAGGTATTGCTTGCCTGGGTATGGGATCGCTGCTAGCCTTCGTAGAAGCCAAGAGCAGACATAGTGAGAAACCCCTTTATACGCGCCCCTCGGAGCCTCAGCCCCGCGACTACGCCTGGTCTCTCCAGGGCATCCACTAACCCTCCTCCAACCGCGCCGCAGTCTTAGCCAGTTCCCAGGCATAGTCGTACAGGTGTAGCCCTTTGCTAAGGGCCACAATTTCTCCGTCTTCTACACCGATCTCGCCAGCCATGTACTCCTTTAGAAGCTGTATCCCTGCCAGATTGGATGGCAGCCCTGCCCATAAGTCCCAGGACCTGAAGTACACAATGAAATGCAGCTTTCCATTGGCGACTCTCGTGTCAATGCCCCTCAAACAAGGCGGGTCCGAGAGATTCAGCGAGTCCCTGCTCCCGATAGCCATGAATCCCTGATTCGTGTTGTGGCCATCCTCTCTGTATATCCGAATAACCTCAGGTATCTGCGGCTCCAGGTCCTCGCCATAGGTGTATTGCTCCCTATCGGCTTTGAAGGAGGTCAACAGATACTGCAGGTAGTTCTCCACATACTCCATCGATGACGGAGGGGGAACCCCCTGGGGCACATCAGGAACGAGAGGTCTCCTGCCGGGATGCTTAACTTGCAGGACAATGAAATCAAGCTCTTTTCTGCGATGCCCAACATAGCTGCCCCTGTCGATGGTGTACTCACGCCCCTGCGTGAGCGCCTGGCGCAAGCACAGAAACCAGGCCTCCGGCAGGTCTCTCGCATCCACTACCGAGATTTGCATCCGCAATTCACCTTGCTTTCTGAACGTTCAAGACCTTTCTTCAAAGATCGGCCTTGCCGGAGAAAGAACACCTTTCGCCCCTTGCGCCCTAATTATAACTTCCCTGATCGGACAATGTCCACGAATATCCGCCCCAGCCAGATCACTGATCCTGACACAGGCGAGGGGGATTCCTCGCTTCGGCTCGGAGTGACCACTCGGCTGCTCAGGGGAACAATATCCTTGCCACCTCTTTGAGCCGGTCCCAACCCTTTAGCTCATACGGGAACATGGGCAACTCAACTATTCGTAAGTCTGAGTATCTATCGTAGATAAGATCGAGATACTTCCTCTGCTGCGCCGCCTTGGCTTTCAGGAAATCAGAGTCATCAGCTTTGATGACGTTGTTGACTATTAACTGCCCCACCTTCAGACCATGCCTGTCAAAATCACGAAAGGCGCCATCAAGCTGTTCAACCGCCAGAGCTTCAGGTATGGTGACTATTACAAATCTCACTCGATTTCTGAGGAAATCTATCTCATCAGTGGATAGCTGTTGCCACCGGCTTATGATATTCAGTATTGGTTCCTTGCTGATATTACCGCGCTTCAGCCTAGCGTAGATTCGCGGAGCCATTCTCAAGTGCTCCAGGATCATGGTCGGCGTATGAAGTAAGGCAAGCGTCTGCCCCAAGGGTGCCGTATCCCAGATGATGTTACTGTAGCCACCATTGAGGCCCAATTCCCTGATATAGTCAACCATAAACTCGTCGCCGAGGCCCGGCAGGATTGAGGTGGTGAATTCAACGAATTCTTCATAGTCAACGTCCACAAAGGATGAGAAGACATCATATACCTCTCTGCCGAATTTCCTATCCCACATCTCCTCGACCTCCTCCACGCCGAGTTCATTGATGTACAATGATCTGTTAACCCTCTTTGGTTTCTCATCGCCTGCTATCTCGAAGATGTGGGATAGCGATGGAGTCGCATCGGTTGAGATAGCGAGGGTTCGCTCTCCTGAAGAAGCATAGTGAAGCGCCGTCGCAGCAGCGCAAGTTGTCTTGCCCACCCCACCTTTTCCTGAGAACATAGTGATGCTTGCCCCAAATGGGGCAAGCATCCCGTTGGCATCGGCCATCTCTCTCCCGCCAGTCATGGATTAAGCTCAGCGCTTACTCCTGGAGCCAGCTTATATTCTACACGATACATCGCTGCTGAGGTAGGGGCAGTTCGCGAACCGCTCTTACTGTCGCCAATCCCCCCTCTTCACTACTATAGTAAAGTGGTGTCAAATCCCTGGCAAGCGGGCCGAACCATCCAACCCAAAAATAGCGACCAGCACACCAGTCAGTTGCTACATCTCGGTCTAAGGGTGGTGGGAGCGCGGGGTGTAGGGGCGTCCTTCCACGGAAGGATGGAACGCCCTAACGCCCGTGAGATTGCTTCGCTGAGTTT